>CAYGGJ010000009.1:0-21031 GCA_964349415.1 uncultured Gammaproteobacteria bacterium
CAGAAGAAGAGACTTTATGAGAAAAAGTCTGCCTTTTCAAAAGGTTCAAAAGAAGAAAAAACAGCAGAAGACAAAGTAGATGTTAAGCAAGCACAGACAGAAACCGCAAAAGTTCAAGACAAAGCGGAGGAAAAAAAGGAAAAGAAGATAATAAAAAAGATAAAGGTAAAAGCCCGTGGAAAAAATTATCAAAAAGCGAAAAAACTCGTCGCGGCTGATAAAAAATACACACTTGCCGAAAGTCTCGAGCTTCTCAAAAAAATGAAGTATGCAAAGTTCGATGAAGCTGTAGAGCTTCACATGAATCTAAACAAAAAAGGTCTGCGCGGTGAAGTTTCGCTGCCAAATTCAATTGGAAAAGATACGAGAGCGGTTATCGTAAACCAGAAAGTACTTGACGATATCGAAAACGGGATAATAGCGTTCGATGTTTTGATTGCAGAGCCAAACTTTATGCCTAAATTGGCAAAACACGCGAAGATTCTTGGGCCGCGTGGTCTTATGCCTTCACCAAAAACAGGGACCATCTCAACCAAGCCGGAGGAAGTATTGAAAAAATATACCGGGGGTTTCTTAAAATGGAAATCAGAGGCCGACGCCCCATTGCTTCACCAGATGGTAGGAAGAATTTCATATGACGACAAGAAGATCGCGGCTAATATTAAATCCCTCGTAGAGGCTGTAGGAAAAGCTCAAATTGAAAGTCTGGTTATCAAAACCAGCATGAGTCCTGCAGTAAAGGTTGAGGTAGAAAGCCTTTAATTATTTTCTTCTTAGACCAAATCTTCTTCGCGCAAGCATCGCTATAGTGTGGGCTGCATCATCAGGAGATAAGTATTTACTTGTTTTGATTACCACATTATAATGATGAGCTTTCTTTGGATCATGGTTGTAGACTTGCTGAATAAATTCCCTGCGTCTTTTATCCGAATCTTCAATAAGCATCTCGGCCTTTGTTTGAGACACGCGTTTGTACTTCATAAGCACATTAACACGGCTTTTCATCTCTCCAACGACCCTAACCTTTAACGAGTAGGGAAATAGAAAATTAGCGCCACGGCCTACGATTATTGCATTACCTCTGTTCCCGATCTGAGAGAGAATTTTTACCAGATGCTTTGAATAGCTATTTAAGCTCAAGAATTTCTTTCCGAAAAAATCACTTACAATCTCTTCAACAAGAGGCATTCGGGCCTCATCTATTTCACGGATAAGTCTCTTTTCAAGGTTGCTTTCTTTGGCGATCTTATCAACGATCTGTTCGTGATAGACTTTCCAGGACCTACCAAGCAGTTTAGCGACTTTTTCAGCGATTACGCTTCCTCCGGAACCAAACTCGCGCGAAATAGTTATTAAGGGGGGGTGTTTTTCTTCAGAATCACGTTTGAACAACTCGAAGGCTCTCGAAAAAGAGAGATTTTTATCAATAAGCTCAAACACCTTCTTCATACCACCTCTTATATTAGCCGCTCATAGAAAAAAATCAAGTCCTTCCACATTGCTCAGGATAAATTGCTTTGGTATCATATAATTGTGATGCAGGATACTTATGCAGTCTTTTGGAACTATCTCCCACAAGAACAAAAGGACCTTATTCAGCAAGGAACTTATTTACTAAACGACGTTGTAACAGATCAAAAGTATCAGTTCAAGGACTACTCTTTTGTCGTTTTTCCCTACGCTAAAGCATATGAGGGTTTTCTAAAGCAACTATTCAGGGATGAGGGATTCATCTCCCATCTTGATTATATCTCTGATCACTACAGACTGGGAAAAATGCTTTCCCCAAATCTCGTAGGGAGATTGAAGGAACGTTCGCTGTACAGAAAAATCACAGAAAAAAGCTCAAAAGATCTGGCGGACAGAATTTGGAACACTTGGAGAATAGGGCGCAACCAAACTTTTCACTACTTTCCCCATAATTTTAAAGCCCTTTCCTTTATTGAAGCAGAGAAGATTATCAATCAGATAATCCGAACTATGGAAGAGGCGTACCAGAAATTAAAAGGCATTAGGAAATCTGTTCCGATAGCATAATTTCCTGATGTATATTCAATAAATCAGATAGTTTTATAGCTTTTGATATGGTTAAAGGACTTACCCCAGAACAGGTAATACAAAAACAAAAAGAATTCGGACCCAATCTCATTGAAGGCCGTCGCAAGAAGACATTCGCCGCAAAGTTATTTGAACAGTTTAACAACTTTTTGGTACTTATGCTTCTCACCGCCGCCGGAGTATCTGCGTATTTAGGGCACACAGTAGATGCCGCGCTTATCACTGCAATTGTTTTTCTTAACGCCACCTTCGGTTTATACCAAGAGCAAAAAGCCGAAGAATCCATAGAGCTTCTCAAAAAAATGTCTGCAACTAAAACAAGAGTAATAAGAAACGGGAAAGAGCAGGAGATAGAGAGTAGCCAGCTGGTACCCGATGATATTGTCGTAGTTGAGGAGGGGTCTAAAATTCCTGCAGACGGAATAATAATTGAGACCATGCATTTTGAACTTAATGAATCTGCATTAACCGGAGAATCTCTTCCGTTGGTAAAGACGGTAGACGATGAGGTCTTTATGGGTACGATAGTTGCAAAAGGACGCGCCTTTATAAAAATCTCAAAAATCGGGATGAATACCCAATTTGGGAAAATTACAGAGAGATTGGAAGAGATAGATATAGGTAAAAGCCCGCTTCAAAAAAAATTAATATCCCTTTCTCGCATAATTGGAATCGTGGGTATTATCATGTCACTTGGAATATTTGGCTTATCCTTTATGGTAGGACTCTCGCAATATCAAGCCTTTCTCCTTGCGGTCTCTCTTGCAGTTGCCATAGTTCCGGAAGGATTACCTGCAGTAATGACGATGACTCTGGCGATTGGAGTAAGAGAGATGTCCAAAAAAAACGCGATCGTGAGAAAACTACCCTCTATAGAGACTCTTGGAAATGTAACTCTTGTGGCTACAGATAAGACCGGAACCATTACGTCCAATAAAATGGTTATTGAGCAAATATTTACGGACGGAATTATTACTGACCCAGACCAAGCGATGGAAAAAAATAGCCTACATCATCATTTACTTATAGACGGGATACTCTGCTCAACGGCCTCATTGGTACAGATTCACGATCATGGATCATTCGACGTGTTGGGTGATCCCACTGAAGGAGCAGTGCTTCTTACCGCACAAAGGGTAGGTTTTGATATCAAAAAAATTCGTTCTGAATGGCAGACGATCGATGAATACGCCTTTGATTCCCAGACCAAAAGAATGGCAGTAAAAGTAATGAAAAATAATAGGATTGCGACTTATGTAAAAGGTTCTCCAGAATCTATTATCTCGATTTCTACATTGACTCAAAGCCAGAAAAAAGCAGTGGAGAGGTTAATAAATCAGTGGGGTGAAAAAGGATACCGTTTACTGGCGTTTGCAATGAGTGAGGACAAGGATAGGAAGAAAATAAGTTTTGACAAAAAGTATACATTTTTAGGCATGGTAGCAATTCATGACCCGCTCCGTCCCGAAGTAAAAGAAGCCCTCCAGAAGGCATCAGAAATGGGTATTGGAGTTGTAATGATAACAGGAGACAATGAAAAAACAGCAGAAGCAATCGGAACTGAAGCGGGGCTTATTAGAGAAGGCGATGAAATAATGTTGGGTTCGCAACTTTCTCAATACTCAGATGAGGAGCTTATGAAACTGCTTCCGAAAGTAAAGATTTTCGCCCGCACCACACCTCTTGATAAAGACAGAATTGTCGCTCTTTTTCAGAAGATGGGACATATCGTGGCGGTCACCGGAGACGGCGTAAATGATGCAATTGCACTCAAAAGGGCAGATGTAGGTATAGCGATGGGAAGGGTAGGGACAGATGTAGCAAGGGAAACTGCTGATATTGTCCTTGCCGATGACAATTTTGCTTCAATAATCAAAGCGATTCTGGAAGGACGGGGCATCGTCAAAAAACTCAAAAACGCAGTGGTTTACCTTCTCTCTACCAATTTTGGAGAGGTTTTAGCACTTACAATAGGATTGGCAATCGGGATACCCGAAATACTAACAGCAATTCAATTATTGTTTATAAATTTGGTTGGGGATGGTATGCCGGCTCTTGCTCTTGCCTTTTCTCCGAAGCAGGAAGATGAGTTAAAATCTCCGTCACAACAAAATTTAAGCCTCATCGATCGGTATGAGCGCTGGTTTATCATCATCGTAGGTGCAACGAGCGCTTTTTTGGTTCTTGCCGGCTACTTTATTTTCAGGCAATTTTCAGCTTCGACCGCGCAAACAATTGCATTTTCCGTACTTGCGATGATTCAGTCGTTCGTGTTTATAGACCTGTGGGTATCGCACGGTCTAATTAGGAAAAACATAAGGAGCTTCACGAACCCGATATTTTTAATTGCTTTCTTTATACCCATTATGCTTATTTTTGCAATTACCAGTAACTCGGTATTGGCAAAAGTATTTGAAACAAGCGTCCTTACTTTTGACAAATTTCTGCAGGCGCTGGGATTGTCAGCTCTTGCGCTTATCGGAGTAAAACTTGTTAAAATAGTTTCTTCTAAAAAAAGCGTATGAAAGCTTATTTCGTAAGACACGGAGAAAGTGAACAGAACAGTATGGGAGTCCATCAGTCCGGACAGACTCCCTTGTCAGAAACCGGTCAAAAACAAGCGCGTATTTTAGCCAACCGTTTCAGGGAAATTCCTGTAGACAGAATTATTGCAAGCGACTACATCCGTGCTAAACAAACCGCAGAAGCAATAGCCCAAACAACAGGCAAGGATATCGTCTTTACACCCTTGCTGCGTGAAAGGAAACGCCCGTCAGAGCTAATAGGGATTCCATATAAGAGCAATGAGTCAGCTAAGTTTTATAGACTGTTGATAAAAAACCGTATGGACCCCTCATATCACTTTTCTGATGAGGAGAACTTCTTTGATGCAGTTAAAAGAGCAAAAAAATTTATTAAGCTCTTGGAGACTTATAAAGAAAAAAATACTGCGGTCGTTTCGCATGGGGCTTTTATTAAATTCATCCTCGCAGTTTTGATTTATGGCGACAAACTTAATCCGGATATATATGATCCTTTTTATATGTTTTTTGTATCCAAAAATACAGGGATAACCCTCTGCGAGAAGAGAGCGGGAGAGTTTGGGGAGGACCATGGAAAAACAGGTACAAGATGGCATATAGTTACCTGGAACGATCATGCACATTTAGGATAAAACTATGAAACAGCAAAAAGACTCAGTTTTTATAACCCAGCTTTTACCTATTTTACTTACCGTGGTGATATTTTTATTCCTCACAACCATTACCTATGCAGCAATATATGTCCTCAATAGATTTGTCGGAAGAGGTGATGATATCCTTACCAAAGTCCGTTTTTATGATGTTTTGGTCGGCTTAACTATTTATCTAAAGACTTCCGTTGACTTCGGAATACTAATCGGTAATTTGATGACTAAATACAACCATTGGCGTGACAGAATAGCTATTGAGATCGGGACAGCGCTGGGGAACGGTGCGGGTACGATTATAATTTTGAGCATTTGGGATTATTTCCGAACAGTGAAATGGCTTTTAGTACTCATGATTGTAATTGCTTCACTAGTCTTGTTTAAGCTCGCAGAGGAGGGATTAGATCACGCAAAAGAAAAAGAGAAAGACCTGCCAAGTAGTTTCAGAAAACTATTGTATAGTTTTGAAAAAATCATACTGGGTCTCAATAAGGCATTGAGCCCCGTTATGTCAAAATTAGTTCCCAATATAAGTATGAGGCCAAAACCCAACCTTACTTTTTGGGGATTGTTCAGTGTTGCCTTCACGGTCCCATTTATTCTGGGACTGGATGACTTTGCGGGATACGTTCCTCTTTTCAGCGTTGTTAACGTTTTTGGTTTCGCGGTAGGAGTGTATTTCGGCCACATGGTCTTAAATATGGCACTCTATTTGTCTCCCAAGAAAACCATCCAAATCGTTAAAAACCCTTATATTTCTTTTGCCGGGAGTGTAGCGTTTGTGGGTATTGCTCTTTGGGGTCTCTTTGAGGCATTTAAACTAGCTTTCATCCACTAAGATCTTTTATAGCCTTTATTATTGCAACTGCGTCGATTTCTTCATAAGACCGGAGTTCTTCGGGAGTTCCCGACCGGGGGATTTTAGACACACATAGATGAGCGTAAGAGTCTATTTTTACGCCTTTTTCTATTAAGGCAGATAATACCGAGTCACCGAGTCCGTTATATGCATAATGATCTTCAACTACGACTACCTTCTTGGTCTTTTCGGCAAGTCTAGCCACCGTTTCCATATCCATTGGTTTTACTGAGTAAAGATCCACCACTGCGACCGATATATTTTCTCCCTTTAATTGTTTTTGGGCTTCAATTGCTTCATGTACGGTCACTCCCATTGCAAATATTACAGCAACATCACTTTCTGCCTCAATAAGAACTTTTGATCCGCCGATTGAAAACTTTTCATCTACTTTATAGATTACCGGAGTAGGGTTCCGCATCGTTCTCAGATAAGCCAGTCCGTCAATCTTTACCATCTCTTCCACTAATTTTGCCGTAGAAACCGCATCTGAGGGGACAAGGACGGTATTTTTTGGGATGACGAGCATCATGGCGAGATCTTCAAGTCCCATCTGAGATGGACCGTCCTGACCAATAGATACGCCGGAATGTGACCCTACAAATTTTAGATTTGATTCAGAATATCTAGCCATTCTTACCTGATCAAAAGCCCTTGTGAAAAAAGCAGCAAAGGTTGAAGCAAATGGATGAAATCCAACCTTAGAAAGTCCTACTCCTGCTGAAACCATGTTTTGTTCGGCGATAAACATCTCAAAATATCGGTCAGGAAATGCATCCTTAAATTTTTGAGAGAGTGTGGAGTTGGACACTTCACCGTCCAAAGATACTAGGTTTGGATTGTTTTGGCCTACTAGCGTAAGTGTCTCTCCGTATGCTTGACGTGTTGAAACTTGTTGACCGATTTCATACGAAGTCTTATTGACACCACCACCACTTTTTGTTTGCGATGTGGGTTCTCGATTCTCGGATTTTGCAATTTCCCCTCTTAATTCCGGATTTATCTCCCCAAGTTCTTTTAGCGCTTCCTCTAACTTGTCTTTGGGGACCGGTATTCCATGCCATCCCTCTTGATCCTCAAGAAATGAGACCCCTTTTCCCTTAACAGTCTTTGCTATGATCATTGCGGGCCTTTTATTTTTAAAAGAAAGAGCCTTCTGATAGGCTCCTTCAACTCGTTTTATATCATGCCCATCTTCTACTACGACCGTATTCCAGCCAAAAGAAGAAGCACGTTTTTCGTACGTTTGGATATCCCATCCAAGCATAGTTTCTCTACTTTGACCAAGACGGTTTACATCAACGATCCCGATCAGATTTTCCAGCTTATAATATGATCCAACCTGCAGCGCTTCGTAGTTTTGACCTTCGGCAAACTCACTATCGCCCAATAAAACGAACACATTCGGGGGATTTTTAAACTTTTTGCTCAAACCCAGCGCCATTCCAAGACCAATCGAAAGGCCTTGTCCTAAAGAACCGGTCGCAACATCCGCATAAGGAAATTCTATAGTAGGATGGCCTTGAAGTTGTGAGTCAAACTTCCGCAGTTTTAAAAGATCCTTTTGCGTCAACGCGCCGGCAACTTGATAAAGGGAGTAGAGAAGAGGGGAGGCGTGTCCTTTTGAAAGGATAAATCGGTCGTTCTCCAATGATTTAGGATTTTCAATATCTGATTTAAAATATCCTCCAAAAAAGAGCGTCGCCATGAGCTCAACTGCAGATAAGGCCGAAGTCGCATGGCCCGAGCCGGCTTCCGTAGTAGAAGTTATGATATCGTATCGGATTAGTTTGCAAAGCTCTTGTAAATCATTTACTGAAATCATATTAAAAAGATTATATAATGTTTGGTGATAAGGGAACATGCAAGACGTATGACTATAGACATGGGAGAACCAAAACCCCGCCCAGAACCTTCAAAACACCCCATTCCTGACTACAAACTGGACCAGAACTTCAGTGTGGGAAATGAGGCCCATTTAAACCTCGATGATTTCAGCGCTCTTTATGGAGAGAGCGTAGAGGCAAAGCGAGTAATCAGTAAAAATATTAGGAATATTATCCAACAAAATGTTGAGAGGGAGGAAAAAGGTTTAGATCCGCTTCATTGGGTTTGCGTAAGTGGATATCTTCATAATATGGACAAGATTGCAGCGGCTATGGGAGACGGTACAAAAAGACAGTATAGAAATTGGGGAGCCCAGCAGTTTGCACAAAGATTAGATAGTTCATTTACCGAAGGGGAGCACGGAAAATTCTATGGAAAAAAAATCTTCCCAATTCGTAGAGAAAGAAAAGATGGTGATACAAGCGATGAATTTGAGTTTTGGGTAATGGGTGTGACTCCAGGAGAGGTGGATAGTGTTTTAGTAAACTTCGGAACTCCAGTTCAAGAGGAGATCGCTGGGCAAAGACTAGAAGCTTCGGTCGGGATAAGTACCTCTACCGGACCGGAAATAAGTGGAATTCTTGCAGATGTTATTGAGCGGGGAGAGCCGGATGACGTCATGCTTTCACGGCTTCGTAGAGAAAATCTTCTCAATAGATTGGGACGAGAGCTTGTAGATAATGGAAAAAATTTTTCACCGCATGAAAGAGAAGTATTAAGAAGGGCAAAGGCCTTGTTGGAAAGAGACGATGAGCGAAAACTCACCGTATCAACAGCAAAGCTTGAGGCAGAAAAAGACATTCAACTTGAAGAGAAAGATGATGAGATAGCAAAGCTTCAAGGACGGGGAGAGCCGGAAAGGCGCCCAAATTCCCGATTCCATACAGAAATATCAGAGTATATGAAGCAAGGACATCCCGAGCCTTCCGCAAGAGCCATGGTCGCGCGAGACGTTTCTAAAACCCGACAAGAGGTTAAATTAATAGAACAAGCCCTGACAGATCCTTTAACTGGTTTATATAATAGGCGGTGGCTTGAACGGGAACTGCCTCGATTGATTGAAATTGCTCAGCGTGGAGCGCTTCCACTAACTTTAATAGTAATGGATATAGATAATTTCAAATCTATTAATGATACATTGGGTCACGCAGGAGGGGATGAAGCCTTGCAAAAACTCTCGAGGATTTTGAGACAGCGTTCAGACTTTGCGGTAAGATTGGGTGGAGATGAGATTGCATTGATCCTTACCAATACGCCCTATGAAACGGTTCGTAAACACGGAAAGATTAAAGGTGGAGCTCTAAGCATCGTGGAAAGAATATATGGAGACTTAGAGAAAGAAAATTTCAACATAAGTATGGGATTGATACAACAGACCAGCGAACAAGCGACCGAGCTATTAGAATTGGCAGATAAGGCATTGGAGCGGGCTAAAAAAGCAGGAAAAAATCAAGCCTTTAGATATTTAAAATTAGCAGGTGGAAGAACTCAGTTTTCTAAGGTTGAGGTGTCACCCAGCGGTTGACCAAGTTCTTTTGCGCGTAAAACCCTTCTCATTATCTTCCCCGATCGTGTTTTCGGTAAAGAAGGTACAAACTCAATCTCGTCAGGTGTGGCAATAGGGCCAATTAGCTTCCTGATCTGTTGTTTTAGCTCATTTTTGAGCTCGTCAGTCGGCTCAACCCCCACCTTTAAGATGATAAATCCTTTAATTGCTTCTCCCTTAATCTCATGTGGTTTTCCTATCACCGCTGCCTCAGCCACCGAGGAATGGGCAACAAAGGCAGATTCAATTTCCGCAGAACCAAAGCGATAACCCGAGACCTTTAGTACATCATCATTTCTCCCCAGTATCCAGAAGTACCCGTCAGCATCTTTTTTCGCAAAATCACCGGTAAAATAAACACCGGGAATTTTTTCCCAGTAAAGATCCTTATATTTTTGAGAGTTTTTATAGACATCCTTAAACATTGCAGGCCATGGTTTTTTAAGTATCAGGTATCCTTGTGTGTCGACTGCTACGGGAATTCCTTTTTCATCAACCACATCTGCCTCAATTCCAAAAAATGGTTTAAAAGCAGAACCTGGTTTCAATGCAACGGATGGAAGAGGGGAGATGATAAACATTCCGGTCTCTGTCTGCCACCACGTATCCATAATCGGACATTTTTCTTTTCCTATCACCCGGTAGTACCAGCGCCAGGCCTCGGGATTGATAGGTTCGCCGACAGAACCCAAGATTTTAAGTGAAGAGAGATTGTATTTATTGGGAATCTCATCGCCGTATTTCATAAGCGCACGCACTGCAGTAGGTGCGGTATAAAATTTGGTGACTCTATATTTTTCTATCATGGACCACCACTTTCCGGCGTCAGGATAATCCGGAGGTCCCTCATAAATAAAATTTGTAACCCCGTTTATAAAGGGCGCATAGACGATATAACTGTGTCCGGTAATCCATCCGGGATCTGCGGCACACCAGAAGATGTCAGCGCTTTCAAGATTAAATACCATCTTTGAAGTTGCATAAATTCCTACCATATAGCCTCCATGCGCATGGATGACTCCCTTGGGTTTTCCCGTAGAGCCCGAGGTATAGAGGATGAAAAGAGGGTCGTTGGCATCCATCATCTCGGTTGAGCAGATTGAGTCTTGTTTAGGAACCAGATCATCCCACCATATATCTTTTCCCTCAGTAAATGCAATCGGGTTGCCGGTACGTTTGACTACTACGACTTTTTCAACCAAAGCAATTTCCTTTATTGCATCGTCAACGGTTTTCTTTGTCTCGACAAGTTTATCGCGGAAATGATAACCGTCTGCAGTGATTACAATCTTACTTTCTGCGTCCTCGATACGGCTTTTAAGAGCCTCCACCGAAAAACCGGAGTAAACTACCGTGTGAACCGCTCCGATCTTTGCACAGGCAAGCATCACGATAGTTTGTTCGGGAATGCGCGGCATATAAATACTAACCCGGTCTCCTTTTTTAACCCCAAGAGTCTTTAGGGCATTAGCTGCCTGATTTACTTTTTCATGAAGTTTTTGATAGGTGAGCTGAACAACTTTTCCGTCCTGACCCTCCCAGACAAGTGCCAGTTGGTGCTTCTTCTCGGTTTTTTGCCAGCGGTCAAGCGCATTGGCGACAATATTAGTATGTCCACCTACAAACCAATCATAGTAGGGGTGTTTGTTTTCAAGAACCTTGTTCCACGGTCGGTACCAATAAAGTTCTTTCGCAATGTTTTCCCAGAAAGCCTCAGGGTGCTCTAGTGCATCACGGTAAAGCGACTCGTAATCTTTAATGTATGAATTATTTATGACTTCTTCAGAGGGTTTTACGAGGTCTGACATCGTACTTTCATTATGAAAGAAAGTAGCAGAGAAATCAAACTCTGGGGAGATGTGGAGATACGGGTTGTTCGTAGATTTTGAATACAACTCCAGTTTGCCGTTTCTTTCCGGCTTGATCAATAGTTACGGTGGGCTTACTTCTTATGCGGTTTTTAAACTTACCCTTTTGACTAAGTGCGTGTTTTCCGCTTGGTTCCTCTATCACTTCGCAGAAAAATAAACCGGCTTTTTTAGTCAGGTCACGTGCGCTTTCTAAGAGGTTTTCCGGATTTCTGTACGGGCTTGTTGAGCCCTCCTCGATAGCGGCATCTGCTTCGGCAAGAAAGTCATGGATCTGTGACCAGGTATCAATATCAATACGCACTTTTTGCACGCCAGCATTCACCAATTCTCTTGCTCTTTCGTATCTGGAACTCATAGATTCCTACTATACCAAAATAAACTGCTTTATGCAACTATAGGATAGTTTTATCGGGTAATTTGGAAGGACTGGACTTGGGTCAGGAGGTTTTTAGCATAAGGATTTTTTTCAAAATGTTCACGTACCGGCGTAAGAAGTTCGTTTAATTTATTTGTCACAGATGTCTTTAAGTCTTGGGGATGGATTTCTTTTTTTTCATATGCTTTTTCAAGGTCTTCAAATGATTCAAAAGTCACGTCTCCGCCAAATTTTTCAGGTCTTTCAATAGTGAACTTATCAAATGATTCAAAGATGAGATAGCGGACATATTCTAATACCGGATTTTCTTTTATTGTGCCCTCAGGACACCATGCTTTATTTAATTTCCGCTCAATATCGTCTTTGGAGTCGGTCATAAAAATCGCAGAATCAGGATTGGATTTGGACATCTTTAACTCAATCGTCCTCTTTACTTTATCGGTTGTTTCAATCGAAGGTTTAGACAGCCCCAATAGCATATGATGGCTTACGATCACCGGTTTCCAAAAACCCATCTGGTTACCAATCTCACGCGCCAGGACATTTACTTTGCGCTGATCCATTCCTAATTGTGTAATCTTTGCGCCCAGTGTAAAAATATCAGCAGCCTGCATACAGGGATAGATGAGCTGGGCAGCTGTAAGCTCGTCTTTTTCACCACGGCCCATGATTTCTGCTGTGCGGATAAAACGGTTTATAGAATTTGTACCGGCAATCTGAAGTACAAGTTTCCAGTAGTCATCGTCTTTCACCTGATCCGAAGCCCAGACAAACTCTACGTTATCCATATCCATGCCGCTTGCTCGCCATATCTCGATAAAGTATTTTCCGACCGTCTGAATTTTATCCAGATCTCCCCCCATTTTTTTGTTGGCCAAAGCATGCCAGTCGGCGACCAGCATCTTGAATTTTATGCCTGTTTTGGTCATTTTATTGACGTTTATGGCGCGTAAGATTCCCTGGGCTATATGCATCTGGCCCGAAGGTTCAAAACCATCGTAGGCTATCAGTTTTTTATCGGATTCAAGAAGCGCTTTGAGCTCCTTTTCAGTTACAATTTCCTCGCCCACCTCTTTTATTAGTTTAAGTTTTTCCTCAGTAGTCATTCGAAAAGTATAGAGAGTTAACAGTCTGAAATCAATGAAGAGTCCTATCTAACGCTTGACTTTTGTCTAACATACTAGTATGCTAGTACGATATGAATAGACAAGACGAATTAATTCAAGCATTTTTGCACATGAAAACAAAAGCCCAGATGCTTGATTTTTTAAGGGGCATCTTGACTCCTAAAGAAATAGGAGAGATGTCAAAAAGACTTCAGATCGTCAAGATGCTAAAAAAGGGTGTTTCTCAGCATAAGATAGCTGAAAGGCTTGGAGTCGGAGTTGCCACTATAACCAGAGGATCACGGGAATTAAAAATGGGCAGGTTTAAACATATATGACAAACAAAGAAAGAAACAATACAGGAGTCCCCTCTACCAGAGGACTGTTAAAATCCACCTCTGCCGAGGGGTCAGTTTGGAAAAGAACCTGAAGTCATCTCGGAAAGATACGAACTTATACCAATTGGTGGAAGAATTAAAGCTGCGGGAATCAGCTATGGTTTTCTTTACCATGCATCCCCTTTTCTATTAGATCCTTCTCCTAAAGGCGCTCACGATACGACAAAAACGTTTAGAAATTTAAGAGATAATCCTCCCGGACCGTTTAGATCAGCTTATTTTCCATCAAGCAGAAACGAAGTAAAAGCAAGAACCAAAAAAAGTCCAGCGCTGCTGCGTCCAGTACTAAAGACTGATCAAGGACCCGCAGGTAATTTCCTGGGATTTCGTATCAATAAAGAAGCGGATTTTTCACCTCTTTCAATTACTGACGAAACAGGACTCGCAGTTCCGGAGATATTTTTCTTAAAAGAGTTGGAAAAGCATAGTAGTTTACGTGAAACGGCGCTTGAGGTTCAAAAAGTATTTGCAGAGGGAGACGAAAACAAAGCATACCTTGTTCTAGACAGACTGGCACAAGAGTGTGCGGCAGAAGGGGCGGTATTTGAAAGAACTGCAGAAAAAGGAAGGCTCCCTTTTATATTTATTAGACCTAGTCGGTCTCAAGAAGGACCCGTTCAGCTTTCCGGCGCAGTTCTTAAGGACGTTGAAGATGCAGTAGTCAAACTTATATGTGACTTAGAGTACAAGGCAGAGCTTACGAAAGAACTGATGAGAAGGGGTTCTTCTCTTGAGGAGGCGATTGACGTAGTAAATAATTCCCCAGTCAGAGAACCTAAAGAAAAAAGAGGCATCTTATACTTCCAGCCTGATGTTATTTTCAGAAGCGATGGAAGTTTTGTCATAGATAAAATAAACATTCCTGACGTAGTGTTTTTTCTTACCGAAGTAAATCCTTCAAATAACTCCATATTTAGCGATGTGCAACAAATTGTTACAGATCTTAAATCGCCGGTTATGGAGGCAGTTGTAAAGAAGATCAAAGAGATGGGAAAGAGTGATGTTGCGATAGTCACTAGGGACGGAGTCATAGATAATGACGAAGACACTCTTGAACGCCACGAAATAACAAAGCTATTCGAATCTCTAGGAGAGCGAGGTATTTCTTCAACAGTTTTCCGAATTTCTGATGTTGGTCAGATTCCACCAGAGTCCTTCGTAATGCTTCTTAATGTATCAGCGCAAGAACAAGGATTTAGCGAACTTCTTCTGAAACAATCTCGAGACGAAATCTCCTGTTATCCTGATCCGTTCCTTTTTCTATTTAAAGACTCCGCTCATACCTATCCCAAAGCTGTGTTAGATAGAAGTCATATTGCAAATTTAAGGGCTATTCTTGAGCCTTTGGAACTTGATGAAAAGCATCCAGAGCTTGTATATCGTCAAATGACAGCCCTCCAGTACTATCTGGGAAGTCTCGGTTTTGAAGACGAAGACTTCTTTTATTTTACGAGTGGGGATGGAGTCCTAGCGCCTGCATTTAGGTACGATTTGAGGGGTTTCACCTTGGCATTAAATGAGTTCTCGGATTGTGAAGAACTTGAGATGAGAGGTCTGTATTATAAGCCTGAGGATGCGTTAATTCAGGGGAAAGATGGGCCAAGGCTTGCTGCATTTAGATTTATGTTTATTGGAAAGTAATATGGAAATTCAATACGTTCCCAAACAAAAGGTTCTTCAAAAAGGAATGAGATTAATACAAAAAAGTAAAAGAAGTCTATATTTGACTATGATTATGAAACTGGAGTTAAGGACAACTCGAAAAGAGTACGTAGATTTAATAAAAAGAAAAATTAGTCAGGGAATTGTTATAAAAAGAATCGGATTTGGCACGAAAAGAGAATACGAAGAGGCAAAAAAACAGATGGATTTAGTCTTCTCTCCGAGAAATTTTCAGTTTAAGTATTTTACGAAAGGAAGAGTCCAGCGGATGCTCATAGCAGATAAAAAGGAGATGTTATTTGCAATTTGTTCCAAAAGGGAAAGACATGTTTTTTTTACAAAAGATGCGTTGATCATAAAGAGTTTTTTGAAGTTATTCGACAGTATTTACAGTCGAGCAATAATCTAAAAAGTTATATGATATTATGATTTCTATGAAAAAAAGAGTTTTGTCAGGGATCCGTGCGACAGGAAAACTTCACCTAGGAAACTATCTCGGTGCTGTCAAAGGCATGCTTGAACTTCAAGATAGTCCGGAATACGAGACGCTTTATATGGTGGCAGATGTACATACGATAACCACGCCATATAAGGTCGAGGAACTAAGAAAAAATAGGAGAGAGGTTTTTCTAGATTATCTTTCGTCTGGTTTAGATCCGGCAAAGAGTATTATTTTTGTGCAGTCAATGGTGCCAGAACATATAGAGTTAGCATATTATTTTTCAACAATTTCAACAGTGGCTAAAATGCAACATCTACCTACATTTAAAGAAAAGGTTAAACAACACCCGGAGCATGTTACGATGGCCATGTTAAATTATCCATCCCTAATGACAGCGGACATCCTTGCTTACAAAGCAGAATTGGTTCCCGTAGGGCTTGATCAGGAGCCACATTTGGAAGTCGCTAGAGAGAGCGCCCGTAGAATGAACCAGTTATATGGGACAGACTTTCCAGAACCAAAAAGGTTTGAAACAAAAGGACAATATGTTCCTTCGTTGAAAGGAGAAGGAAAGATGTCAAAGTCTGTTGAAGGAAGCTATGTAAACCTTACAGACGATGTTGTAGAAGTCCAAAAAAAAATCCGTTCGATGCCCACATCAACTGAAGCAGGTGGGGAAATGAGTCCGGGAGTGAAGTCCCTTTTTGCCCTTGGGAAGTTATATTTATCAAATATTTCCAACTATGAAATGAAATTTAAACAGGGCTCATTGCAGTTTTCGGAGATGAAGGACGCTTTATCGGATGCAATTTCAAAGGAACTTAAGCCAATTCAGGAAAAAAGAAAAGATCTGGAAAAAGATTCTTCATATGTAGACAAAGTCATCAAAGAAGGCGCTGCAAAAGCTCGAACTATCGCTTCCCAGACCGTGAAAGAAGTTAGGGAGAAAATGGGTCTTGCGTAAAATGAGACCGCATTTTTACAATCTCCGCTCCCGTCTTGGCATGATAAATGTTCCCCACCGTATGAAGGCTTTAAACCTTGGAGTAGAATATGGAGGAGACGCAATCCTGACTAGTAAATTCTTGAAAAATTTTCCACAGTCACCCGTCGATACATTTGATTTTCCGCTGCCAGAGACAGTCGATCGCGCAAAGTACTACGATGTTCAGGCCGAATCGTTAAATTTTGCAGAAAAATTCATAAGCAAATCTCTCAAGAAAGATGAAATCCAGGTTGTTGTAGGTGGAGATAACAGCGTGTCGTTTGCCGCACTTGCTTCAATGATGAAGAAGGTTAAGCCCACGTGGCTTGGTTGTATTAGAATCGATTCTCACCCGGACATGAACAATATTGCATCAACTCCGAGCGGTAACTTTCATGGTATGTGGATGAGACCATTTGTTGATGGATTTGAAAATATAAATATTGCGAAGTTGGTACCGGGTAAATTGTCCCTCAACCAGCTCCTTTTCATAGGAAATCTGGATATTAATCCCGGAGAACGTCGATTTTTCGGCTCCGGAAGAGCCCGAGTAATTTCTCCAAAAGACCTTAAGAGGAATAAAAAAGAAGCGCAAGAGCTCATAAGCCGGTTTATCAAGTATTTCGACTTCATATATCTCGCAGTGGATATCGATGGATTTGATCACTCTATCGCTCCCGCCACGGGAATCCCTGCAAAAGACGGTGTCTTTGTAGAAGACCTGAAAATTTTGTTTGACGAGATAAAGAAAAAGAAATTTTCAGTGGATCTAGTCGAGCTTAACCCAAAGAAACCCGGTGCTGAAAAAACCGTTAAACTCGCACAGGATATTTTACTAAGACTGTTAGGATAGGCCGATTTCTTCTTGACAAGCCACGAGTCTTATGTATAATGAAATTAGTTTATTATTTCTCCAAGGGATATAAGTAACTTCTCAAGGATCTATCAAAGTTAGTGACCACTTCGTTTTTGTTATCCATGCAATCAATTTTATTTTCAAGTGAGAGGGGGTGAATTCTTTAAGTGAGTAAAAAATTATACGTAGGAAATCTTCTTTACGAAGTATCAGATGATGATCTGAAAGAACTGTTTTCCCAACAGGGAGCAGTAGCATCAGCAAGCGTCGTTCGATATCACGACTCCGGCCGATCAAAAGGATTCGGATTCGTAGAATTTGAGAATGAGGAAGACGCGAAAAAGGCACTCGATGCGCTTAACGGCCAGGATTTTAAAGGCAGAAAGCTAATCGTCAGTGAAGCACGTCCACCTCGTCCAAGAGAAGACGGTGGAAACGGTGGTGGAGGAGACCGTTTCTAAAAATAGAAAACAACTCTAACATACATAAGCCCTGCCTTGTAGGCGGGGTTTTGTATAATAGATGCAGTAATTGTCGGTTGATGTCCTATTTCTTAGCTCCGTTGGAACCTCTTCGCAGTCGCGAAGTCCAAAGTCGCACGAAATACGACATCTGCGCTTAACAAAACAAATGAATAAATACATACCCAAAGACATTGAAAAAAAATGGCAAGCAAAGTGGAGAAAGGATAAGTTATTTTCTCCGGACTTAGACAAGGCTAAAAAGCCGTATTACGCTTTAATGATGTTTCCTTATCCCTCTGCCGAAGGTCTTCATGTGGGTAATATGTACGCTTTTACAGGTGCTGATATTTTTGCTCGCTTCATGCGCTTGCAGGGGCATGATGTCTTTGAGCCAATGGGTCTGGATGGATTTGGAATTCACAGCGAGAACTACGCCTTAAAGATTAATAAACATCCTATGGACCTTTCCAAAGAGACGGAGAAGCGCTTCTACGCGCAGCTTGAGTCGATTGGCAACGCTTTTGACTGGACTCGTACGGTAGAGACCTATAAACCCGACTACTACAAATGGACCCAATGGATTTTTCTTCAGATGTATAAACATGGACTTGCTTATAAAAAGAAAGCTGATGTGAATTGGTGCCCGTCTTGCAAAACAGTGCTTGCTGATGAGCAGGTAATCGCCGGTAAATGCGAACGGTGTGGAACTGAGGTTCAAAAGAAGCAGCTTGAACAGTGGTTCTTTAAAATCACCGACTATGCAGAAAGACTTTTGGCTAATCTGGATAAGCTTGATTGGACTGAGAAAGTAAAGACCGCGCAGCGCAACTGGATAGGAAAATCCGAAGGTCTGCTCATTGATTTTGACGAGGTGAGGGTTTTTACAACCCGACCGGATACTACCGACGGCGCAACATTTATCGTTCTAGCCCCTGAACATGAATTGGTTTCAAAATTCACGACCAAAGAAAAGAAAAAAGAAGTAGAAGAATATGTTAAAAAGGCAAAGGGGAGATCGGACCAGGAAAGAATTGCAGAAGGACGTGACAAAACAGGTGTCTTTGCAGGTTCATATGTGACAAATCCCGTAACTAAAAAAAAGATACCGGTTTGGATTGCAGATTATGTGCTGGTAGGATACGGCACCGGAGCAATTATGGCAGTTCCTGACGCAGATGAGCGCGATAGAGAATTTGCTGAAAAATTCAAGCTTCCTATAGAAAAAACTTCATTCAAGGCAAAACCAAAGGGAGAAAAGAAGATAAATTATCATCTAAGAGATTGGCTTATTTCAAGGCAGCGTTATTGGAGTCCACCAATTCCCATTATCTACTGCGATAAGTGTGGTACAGTGCCCGTACCTGAAAAAGATTTGCCTGTAGAATTGCCCTATGTCGAGAACTTCAGACCAACCGGCACAGGTCAATCGCCTCTTGCAAGCATTAAGGAATTTTATGAAGTTGCCTGTCCGAAATGTAAAGGTAAAGCGCGGCGCGAAACCGATGTTTCCGATACCTTCCTGGATAGTGCATGGTATTTTTTCCGATACACATCTACAGAAGAAAATACACAACCATGGAAATCGGAGCGAGTTAAAAAATGGCTCCCGGTCAATATGTATATCGGAGGAGCAGAGCACTCCGTATTGCATTTATTGTATTCGCGTTTCTTAAGCATGGTCTTCAAAGACATTGGATTGCATTCACACTTTGAAGAGCCATTTACTCAGTTTAGAGCTCATGGTTTAATAATCTCGGAAGGCGCAAAAATGAGTAAGAGTAAGGGAAATGTTATTAATCCTGATAAATACATCAGTGAATATGGTGCCGATACCTTAAGGACATATCTTATGTTTATCGGACCTTTCGATCAGGGTGGAGATTTCCGTGAACAATCTACGATAGGAATTTATAGATTTTTTCAGCGCATTTGGGCTTTTCAGACGAGATTATCCACTGAGAAAAACATAGACAAAGAGGGAGAAAATTGGATGAACAAGACAATAGCTAAAGTAGGAAATGACACCAAGAATTTACGATTTAATACTGCGATTTCTGCAATGATGGAGTGGGTCAATTATTTGCATCTGCAAAAAGAGGTTTCGCAGAAAGAATATAAAACATTGTTAATCTTACTTGCTTCATATGCGCCCCATTTGACAGAAGAACTTTGGAAAATAATTGGGGAGAAGTATTCAGTACATCAACAAAAATGGCCGGCAGTTGACGAAAAAGCATTGGAAAAACAGCGAATAAATATTCCGGTGCAGGTAAATGGAAAACTAAGAGGAGTCTTAACTCTTTCTTCAAAAGATCTTGAAAAAGACACGGTCGTAAAGTTTGCACTTGAGTTAGAGGCTGTTCAAAAACATTTAGCAGGAAAGAAGGCTGAGCCTATCTATATTGAAGGAAAGGTTTTGAACTTGGTAGTAAAAGAGAGTAGGAATGGCTAGAATTAAGAAGAACGGACGTAAATCTATGTGGTTTTATTTAGGAGTAGGAGCTGTAGTTTTAATTTTTCTTGCATGGTTAGGTGTCTCTGTTTATCTTCGTACAATTCTTCCGGGAAGACTTTTTGAGACAGACAAGAGTCGCAGTAAAATTCACCTGAAACATACCACTGATTTTGTAAAAAACAAAAAAGGGGAGAAGATTGAGATTGTTACGTTTCCAGGCAAAAATTCCAAAGAAATTATTCTTTACCTCCATGGATCTGTGGGAAGGCTTGCAAATGTGGTAACCGGTGCGAGAGAGGCGGGAATAGTGGTTTCGCCTGCATTTCCGGGATATGCAAAATCAGAGGGAAAGCCCACTACTCAAAACATTTATGAGACAGTAGACGTCACGATGAAATATCTTCATGAGAGTGGATATAAAGATGAAAATATTGTTGTACTAGGTCATTCAATGGGAGGATCTGCCGGAATATATGCCGCTATCCTTTATCCCAATCTTAAAAAAGTAGTCTTAGTGAACACTTTCTACAGCATTCAAAAAATCTGCAACATGGATCACAAGGGATTTTGCCTTTTGACCTCCGATGTTTTAAATAGTGGCCTACTTGCCCCTCATACTAAGGCTAAAATCAGGCAGTTTCACGATGAAGGAGACAAAGTAGTGCCATTTACCCACGGACAATCACTTTTTGAAAAACTTGGATCTAGAGATAAAAAATTCTTCATACACGGCGGCACCCACCGCTTCTTTAACGTCAAAAACGCCCTGACTAAAGAGTAGTCAGATGCTAAAATAGGGTTACTTGCCCGGTCGTCTAATGGTAGGACAGCAGATTCTGGATCTGCTTATCGGGGTTCGAATCCCTGCTGGGCAGC
>CAYGGJ010000010.1:0-20209 GCA_964349415.1 uncultured Gammaproteobacteria bacterium
ATATAAAAGTGTTTAAAAAAAATAGCCCGTTCATGAGAAGAGGAATGAGAAAAATCAGCCACCATTCAGCAAGCTGAGACTCTCCTTGAGACTGTGAGTAAAAGAGAGGAATTTGAGGTGGAAGAGAGCGACTTTTAAACAAAAGTATGAGGAGCATGAGTATGTTTGAAGAAAGCAGTGCGAGGGGCATATTTTTAGTAGGTTTCCTTCACCGGAAATTTTTTACAAAGTAAAAGCACCTCTTTTTTTAGAGAAGGAACCGATCGGAGACTTTCTATCAGTTTTTTTCTCGTCTCTTTTCGCTTTTCGTCATCGCTTGTTAGTTTAAGTACTTTTTTAGTTTCCAGAAGATTCTCAACGAGAACATCCATGAAGGACGCGATTTGTTTCATCTCCTTTTCTTTCATACCGCGACTGGTAATTCCCGGTGTTCCCAATCTGATCCCCGAGGGATAAAATGGGGGATTGGGATCAAAAGGAACGGCATTTCTATTTAAAACTATTCCGATTGCCTCTAAAGCTTCTGCCACCGTGTTTCCAAGAAGGCCTTTGTTTCGAAGATCAATAAGTATAAGATGACTGTCTGTTCCACCCGATACAAGGGTAAATCCACGAGAAAGCAATTCTTTTGCGAGAGTTTTTGCATTTGTTACAACCTGCTTAGCATACGACTTAAATCTTGGTTCGGCAGCTTCTTTAAGAGCGACTGCGATACCTGCTATGGTATTTTCATGAGGTCCTCCCTGAAGTCCCGGAAAAACTGCCTTATCAATTTTTTCCATTATCTTTTCATCTTTCTTGAGGCCTTTTTTTGTGACAAGAATCATGGCTCCCCGAGGACCGCGTAAAGATTTATGCGTGGTAGTCATCATTACATGAACATATGAGGCGGGTGATGGATAGGCTCCTCCTACAATAAGACCGGATATATGAGAAATGTCAGCCAAAAGATACGCTCCCATCTCATCTGCTATCTGGCTGAATTTTTTCCAGTTTATGATTCGAGGATACGCAGTAGTCCCCGCAATAATTACCTTAGGTTTTGTTTTTTTTGCCAAGATACGAATTTGTTGATAATCAAGATACCCGTCTTTTCCCACGTGGTACTGAACAGCTTTAAAAAACTTTCCGGTAAAAGAAACATTAGATCCATGTGTTAAATGTCCTCCCGAGTCAAGAGATAGTCCCATGATGGTATCGCCCGGTTTGCATACGGCAAGTAGTATCGCAAGATTAGCCGGAGAACCGGAATATGGTTGTACGTTAGCGCAATCAACACCAAATAAATTTTTGGCACGCAGCGCTGCAAGTTGCTCTACTTTATCGACAAATCCTTGACCCTGGTAGTACCTGCGATGAGGATACCCTTCTGCATATTTGTTGCCGAATGAAGATGAGACGGCTTCCTCCACGGCTCGTGAAGCAATGTTCTCGGAGGGTATCATCATGAGAGTTGTCTCTTGTCTCTGATTTTCTTTATCGACAAGATCAGAAACCTGTGGATCAACCTTCTTAAGATGTTTCATGACCTATATTATAGACGAACTACCTAATAAAGCGCTTGAATCGAATAGGAAACATTTTCATTCAATACAAAAGCCTTGTTTGGATAATAGGGAAGAGTATTCACGATTTTATAACTAGGGATAAGAATCTTTCCCGTGTATGCGGGTATCTCTCCATAATTTTTAGAATATATGAAGACTCTATCAGGATAAAAATAATACTGAGCGGTAAAAAAATCCAACTCATTAGTTACGTACAGGGGCTCATCGTTTTTGGCAAGAGTTTTAATTTCATCGATAGTATTTTTAATCGGCACCTTTGTCCTATTTTCAACATGAAGTTTTATATAAAAAGAAGAATAAGCTATGAGAATTACAACGAGTATAAATTTCGCAGCGCGCGGGAATTCATCTAGTATGTATATAAGAAGTAAAGTAAAGCCCACAGATGATGCGATAAGATACCGGGGAAGAAACAAGGGTTTTACAAAAGAGAGTCCGAAGGTAATAAATACGGGTACAAAAGCCCAAGAGGTAAGAAGTAAGTAGATGTCGCGGTAATCTCCTTTTTGTTTTCTCACTTTATAAAGTCCGTACAAAGGAATAATGTTGAGAAGAATGGTGAGGCCCCATAAGTACTTATTGAAAAATCTAAAACCGAATTCATAACCAGTATAAAGAAGAGTAGGCATATGGTTATATGTATCAAATGCCGGTTTAAGAATCCAGAATCCTCCAGAGGCTGCTTTGTGGACCGACAGTACGTATATGAGCCACGGCGAGAAGAGAAGTATGGCCATAAGAATCTGTTTATAATCCTTCACTTTCGCCTTTTTATTAAGAAAGTGAGAGGTTGCAATATATACCAGCTGTGAAGCTACGACAAGTAGCATGAAGTAGTGAGTGAATAGACCCAGTACCGTAGCAAATATGTATAGTTTGCTTCTTTCTTTTTTTAAACAATACCATGAAAGTGTGGCAAAAAATGCAAGCATTGCGTACATGCGGGCTTCAAAGGCGTTGTAAAGTAGGAGAGGGTTTAAGAAAAACAGGATTATGTAGAGATGTGCTTTTTTGGCTGAGAATTTAAAAATGTGCTCCAGGATAAGAAAGGCAACGATGGCAGTTCCTGCATAAAACAATAGAGAAAGACTCCGGAGAGCAATTTCTGAAGACCCGAAAAGCCTCATCCACATACTTACAACTAAATAATAAAAAGGCGGGTTAAAGTCTTGTGCAGTGAGTGTGAGTATTTTTCCAAAAGGTAGCCGTGCTATAACATAGGTGAAAGCCTCATCGCGCCAAAAGTTTTGAACAAAATACGTTAAGGGAGTTTTAGTAAATAAAAAAGTCAACATATTGTTTGCGAAAGAATAAAAAAGTATACAAAAGTTACACTTTTTCCGTCACCTTATATTTTAATTTTTTTCCTAAAATAATTCGAGTATGCGCTTCCAATGCAGGTAACGATGAGAGCACAAATGAAACTATCGGTAACAGGTACCATTGAACAACGAGAAGAGGGATATTGTAGAGCTTCGTTTTTTGAGAGAGTCTTTTTCTTAACTTTACATCAATATACGTATATACGAAAAGAAGGACTGTTGAAACCGTCAGAATGAAACTTGTCAGCTGGGGAAGAAGAAATCCGAGGACAGTGCGCTTAAAGACTGGATTAACAAGAGGAGGAATAAGACCGCTTACGGTTAATATAAAAAATGAGGTCGGCCATAAAAGATGAGTTTCAATCAATAGTAGGATTTTCTTGATCTTGACCCATGGTTTTATATGCGGAGTAAGGAAGGATTGCTGAAGAGCATATCCGATGTCCGACACGCCCCATGCCCACCGTTTTTCCTGTTCATATCGGTTCATCAGTGTCTTTATGAAAGTGCCGGAATAAACAGCGTCACCGGAAACTATAGTATATAGAGGGAGGGTTTTTACCTTATCTCCAAATTTAAAGAAGGCCTGAAAGTAAATATGCCAATCTTCGGGAATGATATCTACATCCCAAAAACCGACCTGCTTCAAAAGCCATAAACTTGACGAATAGGTGGAAATTTGGATGAGGCTTTCCCCTTTTGAAACAAATGCCAACCGTAAAATAGAAGAGAGCGTAGCCTGCATCCGGACAACAAAGGGAATCTGTAAGAAGTTGTTATATAACATAACGGGCGCCCAGTAGAAATGATATTGTCTGTCTTTGTCGCGTAAGTATTCGTAGGTTAGGTATGAAAAGTAATTTTTCGGAAGAAGGCTGTCTGCATCACAAATCGTAACGACCACCTTTTCAGATTTTATTCCCCTTTCTTCATAAAGTTTGTCTATCTCTTTTGCCGCATATGCCTGGTTGCTCGCCTTACCCGCTACTTCGTTCTCCTGAAGTTCATGATAAGTAACTATGGTTTCTTTAAAAAATGAGCCAAATTTTTTCTTGAGGGAGAGTGCTTTTTGAGGTCCGTCTTCTTCCCGGGTTTCAAAGGCAAGGATCAACGAAATGGTTTTATGCGGATAATCTGATTGGGTCATTGCCCGTAAGGTATCTTCCAGTTTATGTAGGGGTTCTTTATATGTAGGTATAATTACTACATGCTCGATATCCGCGCTTTTTTTGATAGCCATAACTTTTTTTCTGTAGGAAATCCGGCGGTGAAAAAGAATCATCTGGTATGAAAGCACGGAGTAGTAGACAGTCACAGCTGACTTGTAAAAAAAATAAAGGTCAAAGGCAATAATGAAATATGCTACTACCGCAGGATGAAATGGGGAAAGCCATAGCGGGAGAGTGATGACGAGCCATGTCATGACCGGTACAAACATTTCAAACAATCGAATGAAGAATTTCGATCTTCCTATCCGCTCAGACATAGGTTATTATACCATTACTGCCAAGCTTCGCAGATCATTCTAAAAGGACAAAAGTCACACCACGGCCCGACGTGAGGAGTATATTCCTGTGCTTTTATTTTTCCAACGACTTCCTTTATTTTTACTTTTACGTTAGCTACATCTTGCGCTGTTTTTTGCATAGTGATTTTAGCCGGTTCCTGAAGATAGTAAAATGTAAGATGAACTTTATGCGCCTCTTTTCCGTAAAGATTTTTGTCGGAGGCGGCAAGTAGATAAATTGAAAGCTGCAAGGAATCCCTTAATTTTTTTTCTTCGGGTTTTCTCCCGGTTTTATAATCAATAATTTCAATCTCATCCTTCCCACGAAGATCCACCCGGTCGATCTTCCCGGTTACCATAATTCCATCAACCTTTATTTTAAAAGGTCTTTCGACATCTATGATTCCGGCACTTTTCTTATGAAAAGTCTTGAAGTAGGTTTTAAGCATATGGTCTCCTTCTTTTTTCATCCGGTCTTCGTGACTCTTGGAAAGAAATCCAACAGGAACCCAGGAAGTCCGATAATATGCAATAAGGGTTTCTAGCGTTGTTTTTCTTTTGTTGATTACATCCTGATAAAAAAGCTGAAGCGCATTGTGGATTGAGGTTCCAAATGACGCTGCAGCACCTGCGGGAGTAGGCACTCGAAGAACATATTGATACTTATACCTTAAAGGACAGAGCATATAGGTCTCAAGTTGTGAGAAAGAGAACTTGGTAGGAATAGCTTCTTCTTTCACTAATGATTCGGCGGCGGCTTTTTTATACTCAAACATTACAAGTTGTTTTTTTTCTTCATCTCTTTTCCAAAGCGCTTTAGAAACAACGTCTTCCCCGAGAGTCTCAACTATAAACGGAGATATCCGGCGCTCACGTTTACCACCGGCATAGTATTGAGCAGAGGTGAGAAATACATAATCCATAGCACGGGTAAGGCCTACATAAAACAGTCTCCGCTCCTCCAGAAGATGTGGATTGTTACTCGGCAAAATCTCCTTTATCAAAGAAGTAGGGATCGGGATTTTTTCCCTTTGCTCGCGGGTCGGAAAACGTTCCTGAGTAAGATTTACTAAAAATACGATTGGAAATTCCAGTCCTTTAGATGAATGGACAGTGAGAATATTTACGGCATTATATAAAGAGAGGTCGTCGAAAGAGGCGAGTGGTGATTCTCCTAACTCCATGCTCATCTTAATAAAATCAACGACTGCAAAAACAGATGCATCTTCATGTTCCAGCTCGTACCTCTTTACCTTATCGAAAAACTTTGAAATATTAAGACTTACTTTTTCGTCTTTCGAAGTCTGAAAATTAGCAAGTTTATCCAGGTATCCTGTACTTTCCAGAAAATAATAAAGTATCTGTCCGGCGGTTTCTTTTCTGAGGGAAGTCAAATGCGAAGAAGTCATATTGAAAATTTCACCAAGTTTTTTATATGTGTTTTTTTTAATCGTGGGCAAATATTTTTTATAGACGGAAAAATGTTCTTGATAAAATTTTGTATCGGTAAATCCGAGAGATACTTCAATTGCCTGGAAAAGCGAGAGGGTTGTGCGGTGAGCAAAAGACACTAAGGAAGCCAGGTCGTTTTTATCAATATCCAATATGTCCATGGATAAAACTCGGTACAAAGAAACAGAATCATCTACATCTGAAAGAAAAGTCAGGTAGGCAATCAGATCTTTTACCTCCGGCTGTTTAAACAGCATTCCCGGTCCCAGAAATTGAAATGGAATTCCCTTTTGAGCAAGGGCCCTGACGAAAGGATCGGCATGATTGTTTGCTCTCACTAAAATTGCAAAATCCGAGTATTTGTATTTTTTTTCAGAAACCAGCTTTTTAATCTGAGTACCTACGGAATCTGCTTCATTCTCCACGCGGATTGAGGGGAGGAAACGTATTCTTTTCACGTTTCTCTTCTCGGACTTTGGAATTCTTGCGGCTGTGAGTTTTTTAGAAATTCCCAGTTGTGATTCTAATGTGTCGGGATTATTGTTTTGAATGAGCCGGTAGGAAGAATCCAGGATTTGTTGATAGGACCGGTAGTTTCTTTTAAGCGTAACTTGTTTAAGCTTTGGATAGTCGCGCTTTAAAGTCAAGATGTTTGATATGGAAGCACCTCTGAATTTATAGATTGCCTGCGAGTCGTCTCCGACTACGGTGAGTTTGGGATTATTTCTGGAAGGAGTAAAGAGTTTAATAAAAGCATATTGGGCCATGTTTGTGTCCTGGAATTCATCAATCATTATGTATTTAAACTGTCTTTGATATTTTGTGAGAATGTTTTTTCTTTTTGCAAAAAGTATGAGTAGGTAATACATAAGGTCAGCAAAGTCGAAGACGCCTTCTTTGATTTTGAGCTCCTGGTACCGTTTATAAGCATGAGCTAGTTCGCGGTACTTTTCCTTTTCAAGTGGTTCCGTGATCATAGCGCGTTGTGAAGTAGCCCATTCAAGATATGTTTCGGGACTTATGTTTTCGTCTCTGAGTCGTGAAAAATGATCGACTAAAGACTCCAGAAATTTGTGAGGATTTCCCAGAGGCCTGAAGTATTTAAGCTTAAATAAAAACAGATTTTTCCTAAGGAAAAGTACCGTCTCGGCATCAGTCATCAGCTTATAAGAAGGATTTAGTCCAATTTGAGAAGCTTCTTCCCTCAAGATCTTATCTGCAAACGAATGAAAGGTTGATATCCACATCTGAAAGTATCCATAAGGAAGCTCTTCATCCACCCGTTCTTCCATCTCTGTTGCGGCTTTTTCGGTAAAAGTAAGGGCAAGTATTTCATGCGGTCTAACACCCTTTTTCGTAATGAGCAGTTTTATTTTTTCCGTAATAACGGTAGTTTTTCCGGTTCCTGCGCCGGCAATAATAAGCAGTGGTCCCTTATTGTATTCTATTGCAGCTGATTGTTCGGGATTAAAACTCTTCTTGCGACCGGATTTCATAGCACCAAATTGTAGCACAAGAGAGAGGGGGCTAATTTTGTCAGTGCGTTCTATTATGAGAGCGCGTTATAGGATCAAGATAGGCTTCGAATATTCCTGAAAAAATAAAGATAAAGGAAAGGATGAGGAAAATAAGGTGAATGATCGGGAATCTAGCAACCTCCGGTTTAAAAAGACAGAGGCAGTAGTCTATTACAACAGGAAGGGTTGTGGCATGCAGTGAAAGTTGAAAGCTTTTTGAAAGTCTCACTTTTCTCGCAAACATTTTAAAAATAAAGAAAGCAAGAAGAGTTATTACAAAAAAGTAAACGGCATAGAAAAGAGCAAAAACAAACGGCGCTATAAATATAAAAAACACCAGGGATACTACAGAACCCATAGCAAGTAGATTCTTTAGGTCCGTTCGTAAATTGTCGACGTATTTTCTATCAATCTTCAAATCTTTCCCATAGGTTATTTCTTTAAAAGACTTATTATTCTTTACGACGGCATTTGTGGAAGTAAATAAAAGGATGGAATTATAGGCTTGGATTTCATCCGAAGTAGCTGTTTCATCGACTACTGCTATCAGTCTTTTTGTTTTTCCTACGTCAAGCCAATAAAGATAGGGTCTTTCAGAGTTGGTTCTGAGCATGCCGTTCTCAACCGTAATGACAAGATCTTTGGGATATGCTTCTAATGAATCGGGGAGAGTATTCTTTAAGGAAAGATAGTTTGATTGTTGCAAGCGGATCAGAAAAAAAATAACGAAAAGGAAATTTGCGGTAAAAATCAATGTTAAAAAATATTTTCTGGAGAAAGAAAAGGGAGTTTTTATTAATTTGTGATAGTAATTAGCTTGAGGTAATAAGCTATTGATAAAGATATGAAAAAAGGTCTTGACTTTTTGCATTTCTCAATTTATCATAGATTTCTAAAGAGCGAAAATCAACTGCATTTGAAAAAATCGCAGCGGCGATTGCATTTTTGATATTTCCTAGATATAATAAGAGCTCTTTTGTTTTAGTTTGTTATAAAAGTCAAGTAATTTATTTAATATGGCAGAAGGTGTTTTTCAACGAAATAAACCACATTTAAACATAGGTACCATTGGTCACGTGGATCATGGCAAAACTACATTAACTTCAGCAATCCACACCGTACTATCCAAAAAAGGTCTTGCGAAAGCAATGAAGTACGAAGAGATTGACAAAGCTCCTGAAGAGAAAGCTCGAGGAGTTACTATTAATATTCATCACTCAGAGTACGAGACAGAAAAACGTCACTATGCTCACATCGATGCGCCGGGACACGCCGATTACATTAAAAACATGATCACAGGAGCCGCCCAGATGGACGGTGCAATCCTAGTAGTTTCCGCACCTGACGGTCCAATGCCCCAGACCCGAGAACATCTTCTTCTTGCAAAACAGGTAAACGTTCCCGCAGTAGTAGTCTTTCTTAATAAAGTAGATATGGTTCAGGACAAAGAAATCCTAGAACTGGTCGAAATGGAAGTAAGAGACCTCCTCACCAAATATGGCTACCCAGGCGACAAAGCAGTCGTGATCAAGGGATCAGCGCTAAAGGCCGCAGAAGGAGATCCTGAATACGAAAAAGCCATCGAAGAGCTGATGAAAGCAGTCGACGAGAACATTCCGGAACCTGTAAGAGACATTGACAAGCCGTTTTTGATGCCTGTTGAGGATGTTTTTACCATTCAGGGCCGTGGAACAGTGGTAACAGGTAGAGTAGAGCGTGGAGTTTTGAAGGTGAATGAGGAAATTGAGATCATCGGACTTCAAAAAGGTGGTAAAAAGACAGTGGTTACCGGAATCGAGATGTTCAGAAAATCACTTGATGAAGCACGTGCAGGTGATAATACAGGACTTTTGCTTCGTGGAATTGAAAAAACAGATGTTGAAAGAGGCCAGGTTATCGCAAAACCAGGCTCAGTGACCCCTCACACCGAATTTGAAGCTGAAATCTACGTTCTTACAAAAGAAGAAGGCGGACGCCACACACCGTTTTTTAAGGGATATCGACCACAGTTTTACATAAGAACAACCGATGTTACAGGAGAAACCACTTTGCCCGAAGGTGTAGAGATGGTTATGCCCGGAGACAACGTTAAGGTTTCTGCGAAACTTATCTACCCTGTGGCCATGGAAGAAGGGCTAAAGTTCGCAATCCGAGAAGGTGGACACACGGTTGGAGCCGGTGTCGTAACCAAAGTCATCAAATAAGGGTTAAGGTTTTTTTCAAGCACATTTAAATATGCCAAAAGGCAGAATTCGCATCAAATTAAAGTCATATGACTATCGTCTGATAGACGATACTTGTCAAAAAATAGTAGATGCTGCTCTCAAAGCAGGAGCCTCTGTAGTAGGTCCTGTTCCTCTCCCCACAAAAAAAGAAGTTTTCGTAGTTAACAAATCTCCCTTTACTGACAAAGACGCTCGAGAACACTTTGGACTTAAAACACACAAAAGACTAATAGATCTCTTAAACCCCACCAATCAAACGATTGATTCTCTCATGCATCTTGAACTGCCTGCCGGTGTTGAGGTTGAAGTGAAGATGTAAGTAACCCCTTTCTTCAGAAGTACTTCGTGCGTGAATTGTGTTGAACTTAAGTTCTGCTTAGTATATAATGGCTCTAATGACTTTTTCCTTTACTGAGGAAAAACTTGGTTTAATACAATAGACCTGCCGGAATGGACTACGAAAAGGCTCCTTCTGGAGCCATTTTTTGTGTTCGAAAATTATAGTAATAAATTTATCTAATATGTCTGGTTTTATACTCGGAGAAAAATCCGAACAATCTCAACGATTCAGCGAAGAAGGAGACAGAGTAGCTGTCACCATGATTAAAACAAAACCGTGTTATCTTATTGGCATAAAGACCAATGATAAGGATGGATATGCAGCCCTTAAACTTGGTTTTGGCGCGGTCAAGAATATTAAGAAACCAGTCGCCGGAGAATTAAAAAAAGCGGGGATAGAAGCCCCGCTTCATTTTTTAAGGGAAGTAAGACTTGAAAAATACGGAACAGCTTTCGAGATTGTAGAATCAGAAGGAAAACAGGGCGTGAAAATTGGAGACAAGACTCTTATTGCCGGTCAGGAGTTGAAAGCCTCTGATTTGTTTGTAAAAGGCGAAAGTGTCGATGTAACCGGAGTATCTAAAGGAAAAGGATTTCAGGGAGTAGTGCGAAGACATGGATTTGCAGGAGGTCCAAAAACTCACGGCCAGTCAGACCGGTGGCGAGCTCCCGGATCAATAGGTCAGTCGACTACCCCAGGAAGAGTATATAAAGGTAAAAAAATGGCGGGAAGAATGGGTGGAGAGACAAAGACCATAAAAAACCTCGTCGTGGTCGAGGTTGCAGAAGACCACATTCTTCTTAAGGGATCGGTTCCCGGTGCAAAAAAAGGAATGTTAGAAATTCGTCCCTCCCGCTAAAGCATGGTTACTGAAAAGAAAGCGACACCGGCAAAAATAACCACATCTTCATTACAGATCCAGATGTATGATCTCTCGGGTAGTAAAAAAACTGCCCTGAAAGTTTCAAAGGATGTTTTCGGAAAAAAAGTAAATGACCAACTGCTTTCACAGTATATGAGGGTTTATCTAACCAACCAAAGACAGGGTAATGCTTCTACAAAAACCAGATCTGATGTCATCGGATCAACAAGAAAAATTTATAGACAAAAAGGGACGGGTCGTGCAAGGCACGGTGCCAAAACTGCACCTATTTTTGTAGGAGGAGGAGTTGCGTTTGGACCGAAATCTAAGGATTATTCTTTGAAAATGAACAAGAAGCAAAAAAAAGTTGCTTTTTTTGGAGCGCTTTCCAAGGCTCTTGAACAGAATAATGTAATAGGTTTGACGGACGAAGCTCTTAAGACAAAACCCAAGACTAAAGAAGTCGTGTCGTTTTTAAAGAAGCTGGATTTCAAAACCAAAAAGACCCTCTTAGTTTTATCGAAGCTTGAAGGAAACAACTTAGTTCTGGCTGCCCGAAATATTGCAAACATGGAACTTGCAGATGTACGTTCTTTAAACCCATACCAGATATTAAAACAGGAAAAAATCATCTTCCTGAAAGATGCGTTAGAAGTTCTGGAAAAGCATTTTTTAAGCAAAAATGAAAATTAATAATACAATAATAGGTCCGGTTCTCACAGAAAAGGCCACCAATCTCGCTACAGAGAAGGTCTATATGTTCTATATCCAAAAAAAAGCAACCAAGCATAAAGTAAAAAACGCCATAGAAGAGCTATACCAAGTAAAGATTGAAAAGGTTTCCGTTATCACAAGAAAAGGTAAGAAAAAAAGAAGCGGAAAAAGAATGGTTACGAAAACACTTCCTGACAAAAAAATTGCTTATGTAAAAGTTACCGAAGGAAAAATTGATCTATTCCCGCAAATATAATTATGAGACGTTTAATACCCGCAACGAGCGAACCTGAAAAATCCCTTACCGTTATCCTGAAGAAACATTCAGGCCGCGATAATAGTGGAAAAATAAGTGTAAGGCATCAGGGAGGAAGACAAAAGAGATATTATAGACTGGTAGATTTTAAGAGAGATAAAAAAGACATTGAAGGCACGGTAAAGAGCGTTGAGTATGATCCAAACCGCAATGCTGACATTGCACTAATTGAATATAAGGACGGCGAGAAAAGGTATATTATTCATCCGAAAGATCTTAATGTGGGCGACAAGGTTGTATCTTCAGATAATGCCGATGTGAAGATAGGAAACGCACTTCCTCTGAAAAATATCCCGATCGGTACGCAGGTGCACAATCTTGAACTATATCCGGGCCAAGGCGGTAAAATCATAAGAGGCGCGGGTACATTCGCATCAATCATTGCAAAAGAAGGAAGCTATATCCATATCAAACTGCAGTCAGGAGAGATGAGAAAATTTTTAGAAAACTGCATGGCTACAGTAGGAATCGTCGGTAACGTTGCGCAAAAAGAAGAAAATTTTAGAAAAGCAGGTAGAAAGATTTTAATGGGGATCCGTCCAACCGTCAGAGGTACTGCTCAAAACCCACGTAGTCATCCGCACGGAGGAGGAGAGGGAAGGTCCGGAGAAGGAATGCATCCAAAAACGCCGTGGGGTAAACCTGCCAGAGGCAAGAGAACTAGAAATAAGAAGAAGTGGAGTAATAAATTAATAATTTCCAGAAGAAGGAAATAATATGGAAATCAGAGCATATATTAAAAATGTAAACGTGACACCTAAGAAATTACGGTTTCTGCTTCCTGAGGTTAAGAAAATGAAGCCTCAAGAAGCTTTGGATAAATTGCTGTACGTCGAAAAAAAGCCGGCACGACTACTGTATAAAGCAATTCAATCGGCTATACAAAATGCAAAAAATGTACTAAAGGCAGATGTGGGAAATTTGGTATTTAAAACCCTGGCAATTGAAGAAGGACAAAAGTTAAAAAGATACAACGCCGGAGGGCGGGGAAATGTTAAGCCATTTGTCAGAAGGTATGCTCATATAAAAGTAGTCTTGGGAGTTGAGAAATCAAAAGAAGCCGTAAAACCACCCGTTAAAGAACTACCTCCCAGAAAATCAACAGAAGTTAAAGAAGTTAAAAAGGCTCAAGCGCCGGCTCCTAAAAAAAGACCAAGCGTAAAAAAATAACATGGGACAAAAAGTTCATCCGAAAGGATTAAGACTGGGAATAATTTACAACTGGAATTCCAGATGGTTTTTTTCCAATAAAAAAACATACAGAGAGACATTGTTGTCCGATATAAATATAAGAAAGAAGCTTATGGATAAATTCCGTTTTGCATCGGTTACTGAAGTAGACATAGAAAGAGCAATTAATAAAATCACAGTCATTATTTATTCCGTAAAACCCGGAATGATAATCGGTCGCGGAGGAAAGGGTTTGGAAGATGTAAAAAAAGCGGTGATGAGCGATTTAAACTTATCAATAAAGAATAAAGAGACCAAGGTTGATCTTAAGATAGAACCGGTCAAAAAACCTTATCAAAACGCATATTTCGTGGCTCAATTAATGGCTGAGAAACTTGTTCGCGGATTTCCGCACAGAGCGGTGGTTCACAATACCATGAATCGGGTGACTGAAAGTGGAGCAAAGGGAGTGAAGGTTCAGTTTGGCGGAAGAATTGCAGGAGCGGAGATTTCACGAAGAGAAAAATATTTTCAGGGTACCGTTCCTACATCGACCATAAGAGAGGATGTAGAGTTTGCAATATTTCCTGCGTTGACAAAATCAGGATACATCGGAGTAAAAGTTTGGATTTGTAAGTAATATGCTGGCGCCAAAAAGACAAAAATATAGAAAACAATTCAGAGGTTCTTGGAGAAAGATTGCCGTAAAGGGCGACAAGCTCAATTTCGGAAACCTTGGATTAAAATCAATTACCCCGGGATGGATTAAAGACCGTGAAATTGAGGCGTGCCGCGTGGTTTTGGCAAGAGCGACAAGAAAAAGCGGTAAATACTGGATACGAATTTTTCCGGACAAACCTTATACCAAAAAACCCCCTGAGGTTACGATGGGATCCGGAAAAGGTGAAGTTTCACATTTTGTCGCATCTGTTACGCCGGGAAGAGTTCTTTTTGAAATCGACGGACTCGATCAGGTGGAGGCAAGAGATGTATTCCGCGTAGTATCGTCAAAGTTATCTGTTAGAACCAAAGTTGTACTCAAAAACGCATGAAAAAAAACTATAAAAAAATACAATCACAGTCGGTAAGGGACCTTGAAAAAGAGATCGGAAAATTAAGAAATGATATTGCTAAGGAAGGATTAAGTATGAAAGTGAATCCACCAAAAGACGTAAATGGTGTCTTTAAAAAGCGAAAAAGTCTCGCTCTTTATCTGACAGTGCTTTCTCAAAAAAAAGAATTAGAGAAGTTAGAAAAAAGTAAATAATTATGGCTAAACTTTTTACCGGCAAAGTAATCTCAACAAAAATGAGCAAGACAATAGTGGTTTTGGTAGAGAGAAAATTAAGGCACCCCGTATATAAAAAAGTTATAAACCGCAGAAAAAAATACAAAGCTCATTATGAAGGGTCAGATATAAGCGAAGGAGACGTGGTTCAGATTAAAGAAGTGCGCCCAATGTCCAGAGATAAGAGATTTATGGTGGTCGGAGCTCTTGGTGAAAAGAAATTAAAAGTTTCCAAAGAAAAAGAAGAATCTAAAAGTAAGGTTTAAAAAAATATGTTACAGCTAAGAAGCATGCTCAATGTGGCAGATAATACAGGCGCAAAACAGGTGCAGATGATCGGAATGCCTAAAAAAGGAAACAAGAAATTTGCATCCATAGGAGATGTAATAATCGCGGTAATTAAAGCAGCGATTCCGTATGCACAGGTTAAAAAAAGTGAAATAGTACCTGTCGTGATAGTGCGCTCAAGAAAAGAAAAGCGTAGAAAAGACGGAAGCTATATTAGATTTGATGACAACGCCTGTGTGATATTACAGGCTAAAGACAGCGTTGAACCCCGCGGAACAAGAGTCTTTGGGCCCATTGCCAAAGAAATAAAAGAAAAAGGATTTAATAAGATTGCCTCGCTGGCAGAAGAGGTCTATTAAAGATATGAAAGTAAAAAAAGGAGATAAAGTGGTCATCATAAAAGGAAAAGACAAGGGGAGAAACGGGACGGTTGACCGGACATATCCTAAACAAAACAAGATATTGGTAATGGGTATAAATGTATCGAAAAAGCACGTGAAGAAAAGCGAACAGACACCCCAAGGTGGAGTGGCTGATGTACCACGTCCCTTTTCGGTGGCAAATGTACTTTTGGTTTGCCCAAAGTGTAAAAAGCATTCGAAGATCGGATACAAAGTTGAAAAAGGAAGAAAGACCCGAATTTGCAGAAAATGCCAAAGTAAAATTTAAAAAAAATATGTCAGATCTTAAAAAATATTACGAAGAGGAAATCAAAAAAAAGCTTATGGAAGAACTAAAGCTTGAAAACCCGATGGCCGTGCCAAGGGTTGAAAAGATAGTGATTAATGTCGGTGCCGGAGAGGCTGTGACCAATAAAGGAGTGCTTGAGAAGATTCAGGAACAGGTCGGTTGGATTTCAAACCAAAAGCCGGTAGTAACTAAGGCGCGATCGTCGGTTTCCGCATTTAAAATAAGAAAAGGTTACCCAATCGGAGTAAAGGTAACCCTTCGTGGTAAAAATATGTATTATTTTTTGGAGAAACTAATTCAGATCGTTATTCCCAGGTTTCGAGATTTTCGTGGAATTTCAGAATCAAATATCGATACCTATGGAAATCTTAACCTTGGTCTTAACGAGCAGACGATATTTCCTGAGATCGAATATGACAAAGTTGATAAGATGAGAGGACTGCAGGTAACCGTAGTTACAAATGCGAGGGATCACGAAAAAGGAATGAAGTTGTTTAAAGAGTTAGGAATTCCTTTCAAAGCATAATATGGCAAAAACATCGAGTGTAGAAAAATTTAAGAAAAAGCAAAAGTTTGCAGTGCGCATGGTTAATCGCTGTCGGCTTTGTGGACGGGCACGCGGATATATGAGAAGATTCGGGCTTTGCCGAATCTGTTTTAGAAATAAAGCGTTAGTGGGCGAGATCCCCGGAGTTAGAAAAGTTTCTTGGTAAGCATATGAGCAGATCATTAAAAAAAGGACCATATATAGACGAAAAGCTTTTAAAGAAAGTTGTAAAGCAGAAAGATTCCGGTGACAGGACGCCGATCAGAACCTGGGCCAGAGCATCGCAGATAGCCCCTGAATTTGTAGGACATAGAATTGCAGTCCACAACGGAAGAAAGCACATGGAAATTCTGATTGCAGAGGGAATGGTGGGGCACAGACTTGGAGAATTTGCTCCGACCAGAACTTTTAGAAGTCACGGAAAAGTCACTAAAAAAGTTATATCAGCTACCTAATATATGAACAACTCAATTATTGATTTGATAATAAGAATAAAAAACGGGTACATGGCAAAAAAAGAAACCATTGAAAGCCCGCACAGTAAGTTTAAGGAAGAGCTTCTTTCTAAGCTTCAAAAACTAGGGTTTATAAAGTCTTATAAAGTAATTGAAGATGGTAATAAAGCAAATATGACCATAGAACTTATTTATAAAGAGGGAGTTCCTGCTCTGACGGATATAAAAGTATCTTCAAGACCAGGAAGACGATGGTATGTATCTACGAAAGATATGAAACCGGTTATGAGCGGCTTAGGTCACGCAGTTGTCACTACACCAAAAGGGATCATGACAGCAGTTGAAGCAAAAAAAGCACAAGTGGGCGGGGAGTTATTATTTGAAATTTGGTAATATGTCAAAAATAGGAGAAAAATTAATAGAAGCTTCACAAGACGTACAGGTATCATTTGCCGATAGGGTAGTTTTGGTCAAAGGAAAAGAGGGAGAGCTTCGTATTCAGCTTCCACATGAGCTAAACGTAGAAATAAAAGACGGAAAAATCAGCGTCAAAAGAAAAACCGAGGCAAAAAGGGTAAGGGCTCTTCATGGATTGTTCAGAACTTTAATCTCAAATGCCATAGAGGGGGTAACAAAGCCGTGGGAGAAAAAACTTGAAATCGTAGGGACAGGATTTAATGTAAAGCTTCAGGGCGAAGACCTTGCATTGAAAGTCGGATTTTCACACCAAGTACTTTTCAAAAAAGTTGGAGGAATAAAATTTCAGGTTGAGGGAAACAACGGAATAACGGTTTTAGGTGTAGACAAGCAACTTGTCGGACAAGTAGCACACCAGATCAAGATGGTAAGAAAACCGGATGTTTACAAAGGAAAGGGAATAAAATATGCAGGAGAAAGATTGAGAATTAAGCCGGGAAAGAAGGCAAAGGCCGCTGGCGCAGCATAATTTTATGAAAAAAATAAATACCGATAGGATACTTAGAAAAAGAAGAAGAACGCGGGCGAAGATATTCGGAACCAATGAAATTCCTAAAATTTCCGTCCACAGATCAAACAAATATTTATATGCACAGGCGATTGATGATGCAAAGAGGATAACTATTGTAGCCTCATCAAGCCACTCAAAAGTGAAGGCAAAGGTTTCCAAATCCGATCAGTCAAAAGAAGTTGGAAAAGAACTTGCCCAGAAACTTATTAAAAAAGGCATAAAAAAAGCAGTTTTTGATAGAGGCGAATATATATATCTGGGAAGAGTAAAGGCGTTCGTTGAAGGACTTCGCGAGGGAGGTCTGCAAATTTAATAATCTATGGATAACATACCACAAGAGGAAAAAAAACTGGAAGAGCGCGTATTGCTAATTAAGCGCGTTTCAAAAAAGACAACGGGTGGAAATTACATCACCTTTTCTGCACTGGTGGTAGTAGGAGACAGACAAGGATCTTTGGGGTTGGGAGTGGGACGCTCACAGGAAGTGCCGCCTGCTATTAAAAAAGCAATTGCTCATGCCAAAAAACATATGATTATGGTACCTCTGCACAATTCAACAATTCCACACATAGTCCTGCTTAAATATAAGGCAGCCAGAATACTTTTAAAGCCTGCGCCAGACGGTACAGGACTGAAGGTTGGTAGTGTAGCCAGAGCGCTGCTTGAAGTAGCGGGTATAAAGGACGCATCAGGAAAAATTATCGGTTCAAGGAACCAGGTTATCAATGCACATGCAGTGATGTTGGCTCTAAAGAAACTTAGGGCGCGTAAATAAATATGGCTACCATGCTTACATATATACCAAAGTTAAACAGTAAAAAGAATAAGCGGCTTGGGCGAGGAGCAGGGAGTGGAAAAGGTGGAAAATCAGGTCGCGGCACAACCCGGCATCAAAAAGCACGGGAAAACATTCCTCTGCATTTTGAAGGAGGACAGGCGAAGATGGTCAAAAAGTTTCCTCTGTTACGTGGAAAGAGTAAAAACAAATCCGTAAAGCAAAGGGAAATGGCAGTTTCTTTAAGCGCACTGAACATCTTCAAAACAGGAGAGGTGGTAGAAATAAAAACTTTGCTTAAATACAAGATTTTGGATGACCCGCGTGCAAAAGCAAAGATTGTCGCAAACGGAAAACTTGATAAGAAACTGACGATACAATTACCAGTTTCAAAGAAGGCGCAAAAACTTATTGAAAAAGCCGGCGGTACTGTAAAGGTCTAATGGAAAAAATAAGAGAAAAGGTACAGTTATTTTTAAAAGACAAAGAGCTCAAAAGAAAAGCTCTTTTCACTCTTTTTATATTTCTGGCATTTAGAATCTTTGCTTTTCTTCCCGTACCCACAATTGATCTTGATAAACTCAGATCGCTTTTTGCAGAAAATCAATTCCTCTCCCTTTTGGATATATTTTCAGGAGGAACGCTTCTTAACTTTTCCGTAATGGCGCTTGGCCTTAATCCGTATATTAATGCCTCGATCATTTTCCAACTGTTAACTATTGTTATTCCAAAGTTTGAAAAATTGGCTCAGGAGGGCGAATATGGACGGTTTAAGATAAACCAATATACGAGATTTCTTACGGTGCCTCTGACTATATTTCAGGCAGTAGGTATATATTTTCTATTGAAGAGCCAGAAGATCATAGGAGTATTAAGTCCAATCGAATTTTTTTCTTTTGTATTTACCTTAGTTGCAGGCACCTTTATTCTGGTATGGTTTGGAGAATTGATTTCCGAATTCGGACTGGGTAACGGGATATCTCTTTTAATTTTCGGAGGAATCGTAGGAAGGATTCCTGTTGTATTTTCCCAGACCGTAAAGACAATAAACAGCGAATTGATTTTTAACACGATCATTTTCCTCGCCCTTGCGGTTTTTGTTATAGGCGCCGTAGTTTTCGTAAACGAAGCAATACGGAAAATACCGGTCTATTATGCCAAGCGAATACGAGGAAACCGTATTTATCAGGGGGCGACTAATTATCTACCGTTGAAACTCAATCAGGCTGGAGTGATACCCATTATTTTTGCCGTTTCATTCGTACTGTTTCCGCAATTGATAGGAAACTTCCTTCTTTCGGCAGGTAATCCGGCTGTAGCCTCGGTTGCACGGTTTTTAGTTACAGCATTTAACCCCGAAGGATTTTTCTACAACTTCCTTTATTTTTTCCTGGTTGTAGGTTTCACATTTTTCTATACAATAGTAGTGTTCAATCCGCAGAAGATTGCAGACGATATCCAGAAAAATGGAGGATTTATACCGGGTATCCGACCGGGGGAATCTACTAAGAAATATCTAGAAAAGGTTTTATATAGAATTACATCGGTAGGAGCCGTATTCTTGGGATTTATAGCGATTCTTCCTGCGATTATGTCTAAAGTCACGGGAATACAGGATCTTCTGATCGGAGGCACAGGAATTCTGATCGTGGTGTCGGTAGTACTGGAAACATTCAAGATGATAGAGGCACAGTTGGTTATGCGAAGTTACGATAAGTTTACTAATTAACATATGGCAAAAAAGGGATCAAGAGTCTTAGTCGGTTTGGTTTGCGAGGTTTGCAATAAGCAAAACTATGTAACTCAAAAAAATAAGGTAAATATGACCGAAGCGCTGAAGCTCAAAAAATACTGTAATAAATGCAGAAAGCATACCCCGCACAAAGAAAAGAAAAAGCTGGGGTAAGTTAGTTGTATTATGAAAATTGTACTAACAGGAATACAAGGATCAGGAAAATCAACCCAGGGAAATCTCTTATCAAAGCAGTTAAACCTTCCGTATCTTTCTACAGGTCATATATTCAGACAGATCGCAAAGAAAAAAACCCAGTTAGGGCGCTACATTAAAACAGTTATGAATTCGGGATTGCTTATCCCTAACGACAAGACCATTAAAATAGTTAATGATTATTTATCAAGAAAAGAATACAAGAGAGGATATATCCTTGACGGATTTCCCCGAACC
>CAYGGJ010000011.1:0-18257 GCA_964349415.1 uncultured Gammaproteobacteria bacterium
CGACTATCTAGGGAGAAAGGAATACAAGAGAGGATATATTCTTGACGGATTTCCCCGAACCATCGAGCAAGCCAAGAAGTTTAAAAACAACATCGACAAGTTTGTCCTCCTTGATATTCCTGATAAAGAAGCGCTCTGGAGGATTTCCCACAGGAATGATACTGGGCGGGATGACGAAACGGTAGAAGCAGTAAGAAAAAGGATTGAAGAGTTTAACAAGCACACCAAGCCGGTAGTCGAGCATTACGAGAAGCTCGGAAAACTGGTTGAAGTTGATGGTACGCAAAGCATAGAAGAAGTAAACGAAGATATTCTAAAAGGTCTTGGCAAACAGTTGATTGAAAATCAAGTTCAGTCATGGAGTCAAAAAACACAATCAATAATTGCTATAGTCGGATTGGCTGGATCAGGAAAAACTGAGGCAGCGTCATATTTTGCAGATGAAATGAAGATTCCCGTAATCTCATTCGGTAAGGTAATCAACGATTACGTAGATAAAAATGGACTCTCTCATGACGAAGAGACACACAGGAAAATTAGAGCAGATCTCAGAAATGAGCATGGGATGAAAGCATTAGCTCATCTTAATAAGGAGAAAATAGAACAAGCCCTTAAAAAAAACATGATCATCGTGATAGACGGCCTCTATTCCTGGGAAGAGTATCTCCATCTGAGAAAAACATTTCCTGAGGTTAAGGTCTATCTTCTTGCCTTATACGCCGAAAAGAAATTACGCTACCTACGTATATCCAAGAGAAAATATAGGCCCGATCTTAATGGTGAAGAAAGAGATATGAATGAACTCGTGGAAACAAACAAGGGAAATCCGATCGCGTTTGCGGACTTCATGGTAAAAAATAATTTCTCCATCCAGGATTTTCAGGACAAACTGGAAGACGTATATCGCGAAGTCTACTATTCTTAATAAACAAACTCCCATGATAAAGCTAAAGACTCCACAAGAGATTGAGTTAATGATAGAAGGAGGCAGGAGACTGAAGGCTGTGGTTAAAGAGCTTCTTCCCGAGGTTAAAGTAGGAGTCACTACCCAGAGAGTAGATCAACTTGCTGAAAAGCTTATTGTTGGTCAAGGAGGAGAGCCTTCGTTCAAAAGAGTGCCTGGTTATGAATGGACAATTTGCATCCCCATAAACGAACAGGTCGTACACACACCTCCGTCATCCAGAGTCATTGAAGATGGCGACGTAATCACTGTAGATATAGGAATGTTTTACAAAGGTTTTCACACTGATTTTGCCACATCCTGGATTATGGGAAAAGCAAAGGATCCAGAGCATGAAAAGTTTCTAAAGGTCGGAAAATCTACTCTAGACAAGGCTTTAAAAATAGTACAAAAGGGAAAATATACGGGAGAAATCTCAAAACTAATTGGAGAGGAGATAGAAGAGAAAAACGGTTACTTTATAATGAAAAGTCTTACTGGACACGGCGTGGGACGCGATCTGCATGAGGATCCTAGTATACCCGGATATCTTGACAAAGAGATTAAAAAGACCACTCTGATGAAGCCTGGCTTGGTGATCGCTGTTGAGGTGATTTATTCCACGGGCACGGATCAGATTGATTACGAAAAAGGAGATTCTTGGTCCATAAAAACCAAGGATAATAGTATGTCTGGATGCTTTGAGCATTCAATCGCGATTACAGACACAAATGCTGTTATTTTGACCTGAATTTATGGTAAAATTAGACTTTTATGAAGGATGACGTTATAGTCGTTGAGGGAGAGGTCATAGAGAACCTTCCCAACACGCTCTTTCGCGTCAAAGTCTCTCAGTCCGAACAGATGCTTTTATGCTATTTGTCGGGCAAAATGAGGAAGCATTATATTAAGATACTGCCCGGAGACAAAGTACGCGTGGAGATGACAGCTTACGACCTTTCAAGAGGTCGTATCGTTTATAGAATTTAAAGCATATGCGCGTACAATCATCGGTTAAGAAAATCTGTGCTAAATGTAAGTTAGTTAAACGAAAGGGAATGTTGTATATTATTTGCTCAAATCCCAAGCACAAGCAGAGACAGGGATAAAAAATTATGGCGCGACTTTTAGGATTAAATTTGCAACCAGAAGATAGAGTAGAGTATGCTCTGACCAACTTTTATGGGATCGGTTGGAAATTGTCGGGAGACATTCTCAAAAAGCTTCAGATTGATACCGCAAAGAGAGTGAAGCAACTCAGTGAAGATGAACTCCGTAATATAGGAGTAGAATTGGAAAAAACTCATACGGTCGAAGGAAACTTACGTGAAGATGTGTCTGAAAATATTAAAAGACTTAGAGAAATAGGATCATATAGAGGTTTAAGGCACGTGAAAGGTCTTCCGGTGCGGGGACAGAGAACAAAATCAAATTCACGTACTAAAAGAGGAAAGAGAAAGACTGTAGGAGCGCTTAAAAAGGAAGCATGGGCAAAGTTAGAATCGACCACTCAAAAGGAAAAAAAGGCGTAATTCTTAATGAAGTAATATGAAAAAGAAAAAGGAAGCAAAAAATACAGAAAAAGGACGTATCTATATAACCGCTACCTTTAACAACACCATGATAACGGTTACCGACAGCGAAGGAAATCCTATTGTATTAGGATCATGTGGACAGCATGGTTTCACAGGCACCAGAAAATCCACTCCCTATGCAGCCACGATTACTACAGAAGCAACTTTGAGAAAGGCAACCAATGATCACGGGATGAAAGAAGCTGTGATTTATGTAAAGGGAATAGGGCCGGGTAGAGAAGCAGCATTACGAGTTTTGCGTGGAACCAATATCGACGTCAATAAGATAATCGATATAACACCGGTTCCACATAACGGAGTCAGACCTCCAAAAGTACGAAGGGTATGAGATACACAGGACCTAAAAATAGAATAGCTAGAAGAGAGGGAATTGATCTGGGACTAAAAACACCCGGATCAAAGAGTCACGCTTCGTTGATGAGAAGGGTCGCGGTACTTCCGGGACAGCACGGCACAAGCAGAAGACGCAAAAAACTCTCGGAGAGAAGCAGACAGCTACGAGAGAAGCAGAAGCTGAGATTTATCTTTGGACTTACCGAGACTCAGCTAAAGAATTACTTTCAGAAAGCAGTAAGCAGCAAGGGTAATACTGGCTTCTTACTAGGTCAGCTTTTGGAGAGACGCCTCGACAATGTAGTATACAGGCTTGGATTTGCTCCCACACGCGCAAGTGCTAGGCAATTGGTCAATCACGGACACGTTACGGTAAACGACACTTTGATGAATATTCCCTCGTATAAAGTAGAAATTCATGATACAATAAGGTTCCGAAAAGAGAAGACAGCAAAGATTCCCTACGTGGAAGCAATGCTTGAGAGCAAAGATCTTTTTTCGCCTTCCTGGGTCAAGAAAGAAGGAGTCGTAGGAAAGTTAATAGGAGAACCCACGAGCGAGGATATAGAAAAACAGGTTAATTTAAGATCAGTAATCGAATTTTATTCAAGATAATATTTATGGAACCCCAATTTGTTACAAAAAAACAAAACGCTACAGCAGGATACGGTCAGTTTTCAATGGAGCCGCTACCCTTAAGCTTTGGTAACAGTATCGGAAACGCTCTGCGAAGAACGCTTCTTTCATCGCTAAAAGGTGCCGCAGTAACCCAGGTTAAGATAACAGGTGCAGTCCATCAGTTTGCCACTCTTAAAGGAGTAAAAGAATCAGCGCTTGAAGTGATCCTCAATCTTAAAAAACTACGATTTGAAACCCCAAGCCAAGGACAGTACAGAATTAAACTTGAAGTAAAAGGAAAAAAGAAAGTAACCGGTAAAGACGTAGAAGGAGAAGTTAAGGTTGTAAACAAAGATCAATATATTGCAGAGATCACCGACGACAAAACAAAGTTGGAGCTTGAAGCAATCGTAGAAACCGGCACGGGACTACTTACAGAAGACAGTATGGATAAACAGACAGGCTACATTGCAGTAGATGCATTTTTCTCTCCTGTTCAAAAAGTAACCTTTAAGGTAGAAGAGGCTCGTGTTGGAAGAAAAACCAACTTCGACAGACTTGTTATGGATGTTTGGACCGATGAAACAGTTTCTCCTGAAGAAGCATTAAAGCAAGCCACCTCAATCTTACAGAAGCATTTCGGCCATGTTTTGTCAGGAAAAGACAGTCCTCAATCAAAGTCTGTGGATGAAAAGAAACAAGAGGATGCAAAAGAGATTGACGCCAAGCTCAACGACATCATAATCGACGAGTTAAATCTTCCTTCGCGTGTCATCAACGCTCTTCTTCGTGAAAACATAGAAACAGTCGCAGACTTAGTTCGAGTAGGAAAGGACAAGCTTATCGGAGTTAAGGGCTTGGGTAAAAAATCTTTTGTGCTCATAGAAGACGAACTCAAGAAAATGGATGTTGATATATAACACTGCGCAAGTTTAGCTCCCCAAGCATCTTATGAGACATCAAGTTCGAACCAAAAAATTCAGATTCGGCGAAGATGCAAATCAAATGCTTCTTCGGAAGATGGCCAAAAACTTCTTCTTTCACGGCAAGATCACAACCACTATCAGCAAGGTAAAAGTACTAAGACCGTATGTCGAGCGCATGGTGCAGTTGGCAAAAAAGAACACCGAAGGTACCAAAAATGTTTTACTACGGAAGACCGGCGACAGTGAAGCTGTCTCCGTGTTAGTAAGGCAGGTTGCTCCGGTTTTTCAGGAAAAACAAGGAGGATACGTCAGAGTAGTAAAGATTGGTATAAGACCTGCTGATGGTACCGAGATGGGACGTCTTGAGTGGACTCTGCCAGTTGTAATAGAAAAAAAAGAAGCTGAGGTTAAAAAATCCCAAAAAGCTCCCAAGGTGGAAGTAAAGAAAGCAGAAATTGCAAAGCCAAAGAAGGAAGCAAAAATAGTAAAAAAAGTTACAAAAAAAGTTAAGAAATAATATGCCTACTTTATCTCAATCAACTAAGTCTCAAAGCGAGACAGACATTCAAAGAAACTGGCATCTGGTAGACCTTAAGGGAAAGGTCTTGGGTAGAGTAGCCGGTTCTATCTCAAAACTCCTTCAGGGAAAACACAAAACCGCATACACTCAGTATCTTGATTCAGGAGATCATGTGGTTGCAATAAATGCAAAAGATATAATCCTCACAGGTCGGAAACTGCTACAAAAAACCTACACGAACTACTCAGGATACCCCGGTGGACTCAGAGTAAGAACTGCTGCAGAGGTCATCGCAAAAAATCCAAAAGAGATCGTACAGCATGCGGTTTCAGGCATGCTGCCAAAGAACAAATTGAGACAAAGAAGGCTTACGAGATTTTTTATCTTCACAGGAGAAGAACATCCTTATAAAGAAAAGTTTGGTACCAAAACAAAATAATTATGGCTAAAAAAGCAGGAGATTACATCGAGTCGGTCGGAAAAAGAAAAGAAGCAGTCGCAAGAGTGAGGCTTTTCATGGTAAAGGGAAAAGACAAGGTTGTAACTATAGATGGAGTAAAGATCAAGCAAGGTGAAATATTTGTAAATAAGAAGCCTATAGAGCAGATTTTTGCCTCAAAAGCACACAAAGTACAATATCTTGCCCCGTTAAAATTGGTAAATGCTGAAGGCCGTTTTGCCATATCGGTCATCGTAAAGGGTGGAGGATCAAGGGGTCAGCTGGATGCCCTTGTTCATGGACTGGCACGGGCCTTAGAAAAAAGCGACAAAGAAAACATGAGGCCACTTCTTAAAAAAGCAGGTCTTTTGACGCGTGACGCACGTATAAGAGAGCGAAGAAAAGTAGGAACAGGTGGTAGAGCACGAAGGAAGAAACAGTCTCCAAAGCGATAAAATCAACTATACTTAAGCGTATGGCGGATCTCTCCATAATAATCGTCTCATATAATACTGCAGAGATGACCAAACGCTGTCTTACGACTCTTCTTACAACCATTTCAACACAGAAAAACACAGCTTTAGAGGTTATCGTCGTTGACAACGCTTCACAAGACAATACGCCAAAAGTTTTGGAATCTATTCAGAGCGAATATCAAAAAAAGGATATATTGTTCACCGCTGTATTAAACTCTCAAAATCTTGGCTATTCGAAGGCAAATAATAAAGGGGCCGCTGTTGCCCGTGGTAAATATCTTCTTTTTCTCAATTCAGACGTCTTAGTAGAAGGCGTAAAGTTTGAAAGTCTGTTTGAGCTGATGGACAAGGATCCCAGTATTGGCGTAATGACCGTAAAAGTTATTTTACCTGATGGATCTTTGGACCCCGCAAGTCACAGAGGATTTCCTACACTTTGGCGCTCATTCTCATACTATTCGGGTTTTGAAAAAGCATTTGGAAAACTACCTTTTTTAAACAGAGTATTTGGAGGATACCATCTTACTTATAAAAACCTAAAAAAAAGACACGAGATTGATTCACCAACCGGTGCATTTTATTTAACGCGAAAAGAAATCTTTAACAAGGTAAAGGGTTTTGATGAGCACTTTTTTATGTATGGGGAAGATCTGGATCTTTCACTTCGAGTGAAAGCTCTTGGATACAAAACAATATACGATCCTCAGTATGCAGTTACACATCTTAAGTATCAGAGTGGGTTAAAGAGCAAAGATAGCAACACGAAGAGTAAAACTAAGGAATATTTTTATGACGCCATGAGGATTTTTTATGACAAGCATTATTCAAAAAAAACACCCTCTTTTCTAAACAGAATTGTGTACGGAGTTATTAATTACAAAGCCAAAACCTCATGAAAAAACTCGGTATAGACGCACGGCTCTATAGACAAACCGGAGTAGGTGTTTATATTAGAAACCTTCTGTATTATCTTGAAAAGTATATCCCGGATACGATTACTGTTTTTGTGTATCTGAAAGAAGAAGATTTTAATACAGTAGAATTTAGCGCCAGACATTTCATAAAAAGAAAAGCAGAGTATCAGTGGCATACGTTTGAAGAGCAGTTTGGTTTTTTGAAAACGATTCTTCGAGACGATCTTGACTTAATGCATTTTACATATTTCAGCTATCCGGTTTTATATTTCAAGCCTTTCATATCCACAATCCATGACTTAACACCCTATTTATTTAAAACAGGTAGATCTTCTACAAAGGGAAGCTTCTTGTATGGAATGAAGCATTTTTTCTTTGGAAGGGTGCTCAGGGCGCAGGTAGCGAAGGCGCATGCAATAATAACTCCAACAAGGGTAATTAAGAATCAAATTATTAAACACTTCGGAAAGAGATTTGAAAACAAAATTTATCCAATACCGGAAGGAGTCAGTGAGGAGATAAAAAAAGTAAGAGAAAACACCAATCTTAAACAGCAATTCAGAAAGGATTTTTTTGTATATATCGGTAATTTCTACCCACACAAAAATGTTGAGAAACTAATTAGAGCATACCTTCTGATGAAAGAGGATGTGGATCTGGTGCTTGCAGGCCCTGATGACTTTTTTACAAAAAGAATCGAGACCTTGATAGAGGAATTAGGCTTAGAAAACAGAGTTCTTCTCTATAAGAATCCAAATTTGGAAGATTTGGTGTTTTTTTATAAACACGCACGAGCCCTTATGAATCCTTCACTTTCAGAAGGGTTTGGTTTGACAACTTTGGAGGCAGCCTATTTCAAACTACCTATCATTGCTTCAAATATAGAAGTATTTCAAGAGGTCTTAGGAGAAAATTATTTATCTTTTAACCCAAATGATGAGAAAGATATCGCCGCCACTATATTTAGTTTCTTGAAACATCAGCCACGGTCAGATTATTCTTTTTTAAAAAATTATTCCTTTGACGTTATGACAAAGGAAACAGTGGAGCTTTATAAAACGCATTTAAGGGTATAAACTATAATCAAACTATGAAAGATAAGGACGGCAATAAACTTACACCCGTTGAGGTTGCGGAAAAGGTGGGGAGCCGTGCTAAAAATGTAGGCTTGGAAACCGGAGTATTTCTTCTCCATTTGGCAGGGTATCTGCCTTCACACAATCTGCGCAAACTCATTTATAAAATAGGAGGAGTGAAAATCGGCAAAGGATCCACCATACATATGGGAGCTGTTTTTTACGATCCTACAAATATAAAAATTGGGGAGGATACCATAGTCGGTGAAAAAACAGTCTTAGATGGGAGAGCAAGTTTGGTGATAGGTGATCATGTCGATATTGCTTCGGAGGTTATGATTTATACCTCTCAGCATGATGTACATGACCCACAGTTCAATGCAAAAGACGCGCCGGTAATAATAAGGAACTATGTTTTTATTGGCCCCCGTGCGATCATTATTCCGGGCGTAACTATAGGTGAAGGGGCAATAGTTGGTGCGGGCGCAGTGGTTACTCATGATGTTGAGCCTTATAAGATAGTAGGGGGAGTTCCCGCAAAAGAAATCGGAGAACGTAAAGCCAAAGATCTTAATTACCGCCTTGGTCGTCCACGATTATTTCGATAATGCAATCAGTCTGCTTTGCCTACGAGATATACTGCCTGCCAAGGACGGAAGTTTGAGTAAAAGGTTTTTTCAAAGTTAATCTCGGGGTTAGTGACACTTGTTACCCGGTATGAAAAGTTGGTCTTTCCGCCCCATGCTGCAAAATCTACCTGCTTTACCACCCCTTTTTTAAGCGTCGGATCATCCTCATATTTCGGTTCCGGAGGAGGTGAGACGTCGGTTAGTGTTCCAGGCGAGATATAAATCTGACGGTCATCCTTTTTGCCGTAAAATCTGAAAGAAACATTTCCCGTGGCATGATCGATAAAGGTTTGGATCAGGATCGAAGCCGAGGTGTTGTTTTTAATTTTAAGGTCAACCGAAGGTGAGTATATCGTGGCGTCAAAACCGGGTTTGGAGTCATTCTCATAATATCCCACACGGTAGGCGTGCGCAGTTCTTTCAAGTATCGGAAGACCGGAATTTAGACCTGCCCTAAAAAGTGTAGTTGAGATTTGACAGACACCTCCTCCATCATCCAGGACCGTTCTCCCCGCCTTTATGACATAAGCCTGCTTATATCCGGATGCCCCTGTTATTTCTCCTACGATTTCGTTAAAGGAAATCACTCCACCTTTGGGGATCAAGACTCCATTAAATTTTGAAGCGGCTAAGGTTAAGTTATGGACACGTTCAGGTATTGAGCCTGCATAGTTTGATTTCCCTTCACCAATAAGCTCCTCAATCCCAAAATCATTTGAATTTGCCAGGGTAATCTTGGGTTTAATAATCTCGTCGGCTAAAACTACTGTTTCGTGCTTAGGATTTTTCTTCCAGAAGATTATTTTGGTCTCGATATCAGCAATCAGCTTCTCTGAATTGATACGTATTCCGTCCTCCTCGGGCTGAAATGTAACCACTCTATTATTTTCAAACTTGAACAAGGCATCTTTAGGCTCTTTATTATATTTCTTCTCCTGTTCGGCGATAAACTTGCCCAAAGAGCTTTGATCAAAGGTAAGCTGTGTGGCGAAGTCAAATCTTTGTCTGTTGAAGAGTGAGCCGATCCGTTGGGTAAATCTTGTAGGAAGATCAGTCGCACGACCCACCTGATATGCGCGTTCGACCGTCTCTTCGACATTTCTTCGCACCCGGAGCTGTTTCCCGGACAATGTAGCCACTGATTGATCCTCATACTTGACCGTAATTGTTAGTTTCTGCAGCTCATCAGCCTTCTTAGAGAAGAGAATCTCGGCATCCTTTTTGGTTTTTTCACCTACGGCAACCTTATCAATATAGACTTGTGGGTAAATACGGTTTTCTAGCTTCTTATCTTGTTTGTAAATATACCCCGCCACCCCGACGACGCTTACTAAGAAGAGCGCTATGAGAAAGATCAAACCATATAAAACAACAACCTCTTGCCTTATAGTTTTTGGTATCATAAATACATGGATGATGATAAAGCAAAAGAGGGCGAAAATCAATCCATCCCAACAGATAAAAAACCAGTAGAACAAAGACCGACGCCTATTTTTCAAGCAGTGCCTGAGGAAGAGCATGCGAATCCCCTTCCGGAGAACTTTGACATGAAGCCTGAGGAAATAGGGCCTGAATTAACCACGCCTCAGGATATTCATCCGCCTGAGCCACCTCCTTCGTTTGATGGAGAGCCTCCACATTCAGAACCGAGTCAATTTGAACAAAATAGGACAAAATATCTTGTGATTGGGGCCGCCGCTATCTTCTTCGTGATAATTTTAATCTTAATACTGCGCTTTGTATTTGCCGGGAAACAACCGGAAAAAGTATCGCTTATTTATTGGGGATTGTGGGAGGAACAGGAGATAATGCAGCCAATGATTGATCAGTATAAAAAGGATAACCCGACCGTTGAAGTGCAGTATCAGAAAATGACTCCGAATGATTACAAAGACAAGCTGATAGCGCGAAGCAAGAGTAATCAGGGACCCGATATTTTTAGGTTCCACAATACATGGATTCCAGAACTAAAGGAAGTAGTTTCTCCGTTGCCGCAATCGGTCATGTCAAACGGAGAGTACGAGAGGACTTTTTATAAGATACATCTTAAGGATTTGAAGATTGATGACAGGTATTATGGAATACCGCTGAGCGTTGACGGTCTGGTGTTGGTCTATAATGACAATTTGTTTAAAAAAGCAGGAATAACCACGGCGCCTACTACATGGGAAGACGTATTAAAATATGCACCCAACCTTACTGTTAAAGACAGAGAGGGGCAAATTATAACCTCGGGCATTGCATTAGGTACGACCAATAACATTGAGCATTTTTCCGACAACTTCGCGTTATTTCTTGTACAAAACGGTGGGAACATAAGAAAGCTTGATAGTGGTGAGGCAGTGGGTGCGTTGCAGAGCTACCGAAGTTTTGCCGAACCAGGAGCTCAGCAATCCTGGAACGAAACTATGCCCAACTCAATAAATGCGTTTATCCAGGAAAAGGTGGCGATGATTATTGTCCCCTCATGGGAAATTTTGACAATTCAAAAAGCAAATCCGGACCTTGCCATAAAAGTAGTGCCGGTACCCGTCCTGCCGGGGTCCCGTCCTATCTCAATAGCCAGTTATTGGGTAGAGGGTGTTTCTAAATTCAGCGTTCATCAAAATGAAGCCTGGAAATTCCTACAGTATCTTTCACAAAAAGAACAGATGACAAAGTTGTACGAACTTCAGGCAAAGACCAGGAGGTTCGGTTTTCCATATTCACGTACGGATTTGGCCTCACTACTCATAGCAGATCCATATCTGGGTGCAGTTATCAAGCAGGCTGAAAATGACTCGTTTGTTTCGGTACCGATGATATCCAGAACCTATGATAACGGTCTTAACGATGACATCATAAAATATATAGAGAATGCGATTAACGCAGCCGTACAAGGTGTGGCTTATCAGGAAGCAATGCAGACAGCGAAACAGGGAGTAGACCAGGTATTTTCTAGATTTCAAATAGAATGATGAACATTAAGAATTTTAAATTTCCACTCGACATTTTTCAAGCTGCAAAGCAGCAAGACGATATTTATCTGGGGCTTTTTTTGAAGGAAAAGGACGGGGTCATTCTTTTTATTCAAAACAAGGGAAACAAGCTTGAGATTCTTGCAAAAGAAGCATTTTCCTACACAAACAGTTGGGATAATATCGTGGAAGATGTTGACGATGCCTTGTATAAATTAGAGACTCATACTAAAAAATCTCCGGAAAAGACAATCTACTTCATCTACTCGCATCTTATCGACGACTCAACCCGCGAAATACAAAGATCCATACTCCACAAAATAAAGGAGCTTTCCAAAAATCTTGAATTAAAGCCTTTGGGATATATTGAATGCCACGAAGGCATTTCTTCATATCTGGAAAAAAAGGATGGAGTTCCTACGACGAGTACTCTGATCGAGCTGGATTCGACGACTCTTTCGGTTTTTGTTTATAAAGGAGGAAAGGTTATTTTTAAAGAAACTGCAAAAAGAGGTCAAGAGATTGTGGACGATTTAATTCCTATTTTCGAGAAAGTAAAACATATTGCCATGATTCCTTCAAGGATCGTCTTATATGACTCAAAGAAGGTGGGAATAGAGGCCGAAAAAATCCTCAGCTACCGGTGGAACTCTGAATTATTCATGCAGCTTCCGAAGGTCGAAGTAGTAACGGAACAAGAGCTGTTAGAGAGTTTAATTTCGGTTTTTTCCGCTCAAGTTTTACTTCCCGTCGAAAGGCAAAAGATTCCATCAGAAGAAAAAGAAGATACGTTTGGATTTGTAATCGGAGGCGACGTGCCGGCAAAGGATGTACGTGAGGAGCAGGAATCGCATGAACAGGTCGTGACACAGCCATTGGTTGAAAAAACCAATCCTTTGTCCAATGCGGTCTCGGCAGTAAAAGCTTTTATAAGTACTTTGGGAGTCAGGTTAAAATCTTATTCATTAAAAATGAAGGGGGTGCCGATTCCTGTACTTGCTTTAGTTGGCGCTGGTCTTATTGTGCTCGCCGTTTTTCTCATTGAGTTTTACTTTCATAAAGCAGAGTTAACTGTTTTTTTTCCGGGTAAAGCGGTTGATAAATCGCTTACTATAAATGCTTCTACTAAGGCTGATACTTCAGCCCTAAAATTGGCAGAAGCAACAACAAATACCGAATTAAATAATTCAAAATCCACCACGGGAAAAAAGGAAATTGGCGAAAAGGCAAAGGGGTCGGTGACCGTTTACAATAGTAGTCTTACGGAGGGTAAGAGCTTTTCCAAAGGGACCACTATAACAGCGCCTAATTCAACAGCCTTCCTTTTGAACTCAGACGTAAAAGTTGCATCTGCCTCAGGAGATGCAACAGCAATAACTCCAAGTACTGCTAAGGTTGATGTGGCAGCTGTTGAGATTGGTCAAGAGGGGAATGTAGCCTCTGGTACAAAATTTAGCATAGAGGGAGAATCAGCCGTTGTGATCGCAAAAAATGACAGTGCTTTTACCGGAGGAGTAAAAAGAACAGTACAAACCGTAGCAAAACAAGATATAGACACTTTAAGAGCCCAGGCGCTTAAAAAAGCTCAAGAATATAGTGATAAAGAGGTGCAAAAGTCTTTAAAGGGCGGGGTCAAAGTACTTTCCAATCTGAGCGATGTAAATCTTCAGGATCCGCAATTTTCACATGATGCAGGGGAAGAGGCGGGTCAGGTATCCATTAAATCCAAAGCAGATATTACATACTACACATACAAGGATGACGATCTTTTAAAGATGATGCAAAGTCGGTTAAAGGGTGATGTAGAAAAAGGCTACGACCTGCCAAAAAATACTATAAAGTATTCGGTTGGGAAAATAAGCAGTAAAAGCGGGGAATTTCAAATAGCATTCGACGTGAAAGCCAAACAGGTGAAATCTTTAAAAGAAGAAGATGTGGAAAAGGTACTTGCTGGAAAAAGTGAGGATGATTTGGAAAAGATTTTGAAAGAGAAATTTGGAGCGTCTGGACTTGAATTCCGCATACATTCTCCAGTACTATTATTACATAACAGATTGCCCTTTTTTAGAAACAATATTAACTTTAAAGTTTCGTATTTATAACAGTGTCGCTTTACGTTTACGTTAAGGAAAAGAAAACCGTCAGTAAGAGGGTGGTCAATTATGCATCGTATATCACTCTGACTGTCGGATCCATGCTTCTTTTTTGGGCCTTCTATCCGGTCATTTCATTTGAAATATATTCGCGGATGTTTATACAGAGGCAGACAGCTTCACCGGTACCTAATCAGCTCACATCCTCACTTTCTTTGGCAGATTCTGTAATAGGCTCAAACACAGGCGTGTTTTCCAATAACCTGCGAGACTTTACGCAGGCTAGCTTATGGTTTCCCTCTTCCAAGAGTCAGCTGAAATCAGGAAGTAAATTCAAAGTCAAAGAGTATTCCCTATCGATTCCGAAGCTAAATATAGACAGAGCCAGAGTGATAGTAGGTGGAGAAGATCTCATGAAAGGACTCGTTCATTATCTGCCGGTAACGCTTCCGGGAGAACACGGGAACGTGGTGGTTTTTGGCCACTCAACCCTTCCTCAGCTTTACAATGTAAAAGATTACAAGACTATATTCACCTACCTTCCATCTCTTGAAAAAGGAGATAAGGTACTTGTAACCAGTGATGGGGCCGCCTATGAGTATGAGGTCTACGAGATGTTTGTGGTCAAGCCTGATCAGGTATCGGTTTTAGAGCAGAAGTTCGACACGTCTTATCTCACGCTGATCACCTGCGTGCCGCCTGGAACATACTGGAACCGGCTTGTAGTGAGGGCAAAAATTAGCAAGCTACCGGATCAGCTTTCGTTGAAATAACCTATAATATCTGCTAAAATTACAGGATGCCCAAGCAGGATTCTGAAGCTATCCTAGCCACTTTTTTGAAGAAAATACTCTACGCTACTTTGTATGGTCTGATCAACTTCTTTATTTTTATCGGTGAAGCTACGACTAACGCAGTTTTGGGACCCTTTCGCTTAGTCTTCTTCCTGTTTCATGTCTCGCTAAATGGCTTCGTTATAATCGGCAAATTAGTCGAAAAATTTGTAGCACTGCTAAGCCATGCTTTTATAAAGGTACCCCGGAATTATTTTAGAAGACTATCCAGAATACGATTCAGTACTCCAAAGTTCGAAGCTCCAAAACTTAGACTCCCACGAATAAAATTCAGAAAACCTTTGATAAATTTGCCAAAAATCTCTTTTCCCAAACTTTCTCTTCCCAAATTTACCTTTCCGACGTTACCGAAAATCGTACTCCCAAGTTTAAAGGTAGAGAAGCCTCAAAGAAAACTTAAAGCGCAACGGGAAGAAAAGATAAAGACTATAAAGAAGGCGTCAGTTTTTCATAAAGTTAGATATTTCATAATCGGTTTTTTAACAGCCGCAATTATTGTTTCAGCTCAACAGGCTTATGTTTTCGTAGACTCTTTGCCTTCGCCTAAAAGTATAGGAAAAGTAAATTATTCACTTACGACCCACATTTTAGATAGAAATGGAAAGGTATTGTATGAAGTATATCGTGATCAAAATCGTACTCCGGTTAGGCTCGGAGATCTTCCTAAGTATACCTGGGAGGCATCCATAGCTATGGAGGATAAAGAATTCTTTAGACACAATGGAGTCTCAATTTTCGGAGGAATTATCCGCGCAGCAAAAGAAACATTCCTGACAAAGAATCTTCAAGGTGGTTCTACGATCACTCAACAGTTGGTTAAGTCTGCACTCTTAACGCCGGAAAGAACAGTGGAGCGAAAAGTGAAAGAAATAATATTGGCGCTATGGGCGGAAAGACTTTATAGCAAAGAAAGGATTCTTGAAATGTATCTTAATCAAGTGCCTTATGGTGGATCCTCTTATGGAATTGAAGAAGCGTCTAAAACCTATTTTGAAAAATCAGCAAAAGATATTTCTTTGTCTGAGGCTGCAATGCTCGCAGGTCTTCCACAAGCCCCCTCGATTTATTCACCTTTCGTTAACCCCAATCTTGCTAAATCGCGAAGAGATGAGGTTCTCAAACACATGCTTGAACAAAGATATATAACTGAAGAGGAGTATTTAAGAGCAAAGAAAGAGCCTTTAGCGGTTGTCGCGCCAAAAACAAACATTAAAGCCCCTCACTTCGTATTTTACGTAAAAGGAGAGATGGAGAAACAGTTTGGAATTAGAAATGTGGAGGAAGGTGGCCTGAAGGTAAATACGACTCTTGACCTGAATCTTAATGAGAAAGTTCAGGATATTCTTATCACAGAGCTGGAAAAGATAAAAGGATTGAATGTGTCAAATGGTGCTGTTTTGGTTACAAGACCTTCAACAGGAGAGGTGCTTGCGATGGTTGGATCTGCCGATTACTTTGCAGCGCCCTCAGGGGCATTCAATGTAACTACAGCTCTGCGTCAGCCGGGTTCGTCTATAAAGCCCCTCATGTACTCACTGGCACTTTCAAAAGGTTTTACATCTGCTTCGGTATTGGATGATAGTCCCGTTACTTTTTCCCTGCCGGGTGAGACGTATAAGCCGGTTAATTATGACGGAAGATTTCATGGACGAATTCCTTTGAGATATGCGCTTGCCAATTCTTACAATATTCCCGCAGTAAGAACTCTAAATGTAGTTGGTGTGGATAATTTCGTAGAGCATGCGAGAAATATGGGTATTTCTACATGGTCCGATCCGTCGAGATTCGGACTATCTCTTACCTTGGGGGGAGGAGAGGTTAAGATGACTGATATGGCCAAAGCCTTTGGAGTGTTTGCAAACCTGGGTAAAAAGACTGAAATTTCACCACTTTTACGAGTACAAAATAATTTTGACGAAACAACCTTTGAGTTAAAGCCAGATCCTCAAGAAGTCTTGGATGAAGGAGTGAGTTATATTATGTCGGATATTCTATCCGACAATGTTGCCAGGCAACAAGCATTCGGAGCACGTTCTGCCTTGGAGATTCCCGGTTACAAGGTGGCAGTAAAAACAGGGACTACTGATAGTAAGAAAGACAACTGGACAATCGGATATACGCCGGAATATATGGTGGTGGTGTGGGTCGGAAACAATAATAATACGCCAATGCATCCTTCATTAACCTCGGGAATTACTGGTGCAGCGCCGATCTGGAATAAAGTTATGACCTACCTTTTATCAACATACAGTAATAAGAACTCGTGGTTTAATAAGCCTGAGAGTGTTGTTGAGAAAAACTGTTATGGTGGGAGAACTGAAGTTTTCGTAAGAGGAACTGAAAATGTCTTTTGTCAGATGATGCCAAGACAGCAGGCGACACCATCTGCAACCATAGTACGTTAAGCCTTTGCCTTGATTGTTTTAAATCCCGTATACTTTTGAAGTACCTCGGGGATTTTTACAGAACCATCTCTCTGCTGATAATTTTCCAGAATCGCAATTAAAGGTCTTCCGGAAAATGCCGTACCGTTTAGAATATGAACGTAATTCTTTTGACCCCCATCCTGATATTTTATATTCAGCCTTCTTGATTGAAAATCGGTGGTGGTAGAAGTAGATGTAACTTCACGGTATTTCTTTTGAGAAGGAATCCACGCTTCAATATCATATTTTCTGGCAGCAGGAAATCCAAGATCCCCCGTACACATTCGGACTACCTGATATGGAATCTCAAGCATCTGAAATAATTTTTCTTCAAGCGATAATAAATATTCATGTTCCCTGTCTCCTTCTTCGGGTGAGACGAACGAGACCATCTCTACTTTATTAAATTGATGTACTCGGAGTATGCCCCGTACATCTTTACCATAGGAACCTGCCTCTCTTCGGAAGCTTGTAGAAAATCCAACATAACGCTTGGGAAGATCTTTTTTTTGAAATACTTCGTCCGAGTGCATCGGTACAATTGATTGTTCGGCTGTACCGACTAAAAATAATCCGTCTTTTTGTAAAAAAAACATATCATCTCTTCCTTCATTTTCCAGGTATCCCAATCCCTTCATTGTTTTTTCTGTTACTAAAACAGGCGGAATGACAGGAGTAAATCCTTCCTCAACAAGAGTTTCCATCGCCAGCTGGACCAAAGATAGCTCCAGCAGGGCACCTTCGTTTTTTAAGTATCCAAACCTGGATCCTGAGACCTTTGCTGCACGTTTAATATCGATTATATCCAAAGTTTCACCTAATTCCTGATGATCCTTTGGCACAAAGTTAAATTTGGTTGGTTCTCCGTGTTTTCTTAGAATTTCATTTTCCTGCTCGTTTTTTCCTATTTTAACATCAAAGGCTGCAACATTTGGAATCTGCATGAGAAGTTCGCTGACTTGAGTATCCAGCTTTCTTAGAGCCTCCTCTTTTGACTTTAGTTGTTCTTTAATCTTCTTTCCTTCTTCCACATTCTTTTCTTTTGCAATCGCGTTTTTTTTTGACTGCAGATCCTGAACCTCCGTTTGAAATTTCCTACGGCCTTCATCAAGCTTAAGTAGGTTTTTGATATCTATCGTGACTCCTTTGTCTTTGGAAGCCCTTTCGACTATTTCTGAATTTTCACGGATGAATTTAATATCGAGCATATCTATTTAAGTTGAAGGACTTTATGAATAATAGGTTTTAGCTTTTGAACTGCCTTATATCTGTGATTATACAGTTTTTCTTCTTCAGGAGATAGATCCATTTCGTGGTAATATCTGTTAATTTCGGGAATAAAAAAAAACGAGCGGTAAGGATACCCTTCAAGATATTTCGTGAGGGGCTTTTTTGCGATTTTGCCATTTACGATTCCTACTTGACTCCAGGTTTTGCCGTTGGGTAGTGCCAGAGTAA
>CAYGGJ010000012.1:0-17479 GCA_964349415.1 uncultured Gammaproteobacteria bacterium
GATACTATTGTATCAGATTAAAGATCGCTAAGCAATTCCTTAAGAGATTTTGACTGTTGATCCTTATCGCTTTTATTTTTTGCTTTTTTGATAGATATTTTCGCTTTCATTTCTTCTGCTCTTTTTTGTTTGGCCTGGAAATTTTCTACCCTACCCTTTGTATCAATGAAACGGTGCTCTCCGGTGAAATAAGGATGGCATTTTGCACATACGTCTACCTTAATATCCTGTTTTATAGAGCGTGTCGTAAAAGAATTGCCGCAGGCGCATATCACCTGAGTATCATTAAAAAATTTTGGATGAATATCTTGTTTCATAATCATAAATAAATTCGTGGCTAACGTGAGATCTCTATTATAACAGATTCAGGCAGTGTATGTAAACACCTTGTCCCACTTTCCCTGTCCGATCACATCTTCCAGGTTATGAAAGCTTTTTCCCAGTCTGTGGTCGGTAAGTCTGTTTTGTGGAAAATTGTAGGTCCGGATTTTGTCGGCGCGTTCTCCGGAGCCGATATTCTGGACATATGAAAAGATCATTCCCCTCTTCTTCTCTTCCTCAAGCTGATACAGTTTTCCTAAAAGCAAATCCATTGCAATTTTTCTGTTTGCTTCCTGATACCGCTCCTGACTGGAGGTCACCACTATGCCGGTGGGCTTATGGGTCAGCCGCACTGCAGTGGATACTTTATTTACGTTTTGTCCTCCATGGCCTCCCGCCCGGTAAAATTGCCACTCAAGGTCACTCGGACTAATTTTTACGTCAGCTTGGGTAATTTGAGGAAGTACCACGATTACACAGGTTGACGTATGAACTCGTCCTTTCCTTTCGGTTTCAGGAATTCTTTGTACGCGGTGTACTCCTGTCTCATTTTTATAAAAAGTATAGGCCCCTTCTCCGCTGATTCTTATGATGTTTTCATCCACATACCCGTATTTAAAGTTTCTTTTTTGAGCAAACTTTATATACGAGAGTAGAAGTTCTTTTGCCCAGAGCTTTGATTCGTCCCCTCCGACACCGGGAAGAGCTTCGATAACAACAACATTCGGATTTACCTGCATAATGTATATTAAGAGAGCTTTTTAATTACTTCCTCCAAAGACAATGTTTCTTCGGTGCGTTCTCTCATATTTTTAAGTTTTACTACATTCTTCTCTTTTTCCTCAGGTCCAATGATTATTACGTAAGGAATAGATTTTTTATCCGCATATTTTAATTGTTTATCAATTTTGGTGTTTTGTTCAAGGTATATTTCGGTATTGATGCCCTTGTTGCGAAGTGTCGAGGTATTTTTCAGCGATTCTTCTATTAAATCAAAGTTGAAGATTGTAATTAATACTTTAGTTGACGATTCGTTAAGTGCCTTGGGGAAAAGATTTTGTTCTTCCATCGCCTCCACTGTCCGGTCAAACCCAAAAGAGAATCCAACTGAGGGATACGAGGTTTTAGTGAAAAGACTGAGAAGCTTGTCATATCTTCCTCCACCACCGACCGAACCCACACTATAATCTTTTGCAACGACTTCGATAATAAGTCCTGTGTAGTAGTCAAGGCCGCGAACTAAAGTCGGAGCAAATTTCAAGGAGTCTTGGGGGACGCCCATGTCCTCTGCGATTCGCCTTATACTTGAAATAAGCGAGGTCTCTTTTTTGTTGGTGATGGATTCTAGAATTGCCTCCGGATCCCCTTCTCCGAGATCTTTTAATTCCTTAACGACTCCTTCTCTTCCTATTTTTTCAAGCTTGTCAATTATGGGGAGATAGGCAGGATTTACACCTTCGAAGATAGCTCTGTCATTTATTTTAATAACAAAGTTTAAACCCAATACTTTATAAGCGGTGTAGACGAGATTGAGAATCTCGGCATCTGCAACAGGAGCTACTACGCCAACACTATCGATGTCGCACTGTAAGAATTCTCGATAGCGACCCTTTTGTGGTTTATCTGCCCGCCAGACTGGTTGAATTTGATATCTTTTGAAGGGGAAAGTTATATTTTGATACTGAGCCACAACGCGTGCAAGTGGTACGGTTTGATCATAGCGCATTGCGACATCACGATCTCCTCTATCTTTAAATCTATACATGAGTTTGTCACCCTCTTCACCATACTTGCCTGCAAGTACCTCGGCATATTCAAGCGTAGGAGTTTCAAGCGGTTCAAAACCATACAACTCAAACACCTTTTTCAAGGTGTCGATTACAAACTGTCTTTTCCTTGCCTGTTCCGGTAAAAAGTCGCGAAAACCTTTTAGAGTCTGTGGATTATTTTTCATAATAGTTCAAATTATATCATTCTTATTAGCGCTTAATTTCGAGATTAAACCAGCGTAATTGTATGGAGTATACGCATCGTCAATGAAGATCGGGTAGTATTCTCCATTTAAATTCAGTTTTTTGACATATTTTCTAGATATTTTCCTAAATGCTTTCCACTTTGGAAAATTGAGCTTATTTTGTTCTTCACTCGTTATTCGATACTTAAACTGAAATAGACGCGCTTTGCCATAATTTTTGTTTTCTTTAAAGTTTTTCAGACTAATCATTTTTTCAACCCAATAATCAATGTCGAACTTTTTACTACTCAAGCTAATTTCCACAGAGAGACAGTTTTTGACATACTTATTAACACAATTATAGTCAGCAATAATCACCTTATTGAGCCCTAAGAAAAGCGACAAGTTAGTCGAGTTTTTCCAATCTGTTCCTCCCACAAAACCACAGTCATTTGCCGGACAGTTAGTGTTGTGAAAATCAATAATGTAATCATACTTTTTACATATTTCATATATTCGATTTGCTCTCTTTTTTTCATAGGATCCGTTTTTAGCTCCTGGAAAAGCTCTATTTAAATCTTCTTCAACGAATCGCTTATTTGATTTAATTGCTTTTTTATTTGCGTATAAAATATCAATATAGGTTAAGTTAAGTTTTTCCAGTCTTTTGCAAACCTCAATTCCCAGAGGTTCATTGCCATGTGTTCCTCCTATGACAAGATAATTTTTCATAGTATTAAAATTTCTTTACATACATAACTCGATCAAGATTTTCAGTGTCCATAAGGTTAATGATCAGATCACCCAGTGGTCCCATAATCTGCAACATCTTGAATTTTTCCGCCACGCTTACCATTGGAGACTTGAAGCTCGTTCTCATAACAAGAGACTGCTCTAGTTCTCCTGCACGTACGACCATATCTTCAGCAAGTAAATTACTTAGTCCTTGACCTCTATAAGGTGAAGAGATTCCACATTCTGAAAAGTAAAAAAATGATGACGACATTCTTAATCTCTTAAAGGCTTCCATGAGTCCATCTTGCATCTCAGATGTCTTATACTTTTCACGAACTAGTTCTTCTGGGTTTTCACAGATGAATCCCCAAGCGAAGCCAATGATTTTTCCATCATCTTCAAGAGTTGTAAGAACAGAACCTTTTCTATTTAATGCGTTTTCTATATAAGATGCGGTTTCATTCAGTGGATAAGCTTCAGCCAATTCATCTCCACAATTAGGACACGGATCTCCTATTTTTGAATATTTTCCAAAGTAGCGACCGCAAGAAGGAGATTTCGTCGACTCATTCCACGGTTCGTCCGCAAAGACTTCAGCGTATAATTGAGCTAGTTGAGCAAATCCCTCCCCTCTTCTTATTTTTTCGAATTGTTCATCTGTGTATCTTAGTTTTTCCATAATTTTAGCCACAAAAAAACCCGCCGAAGCGGGGTTGAAATTTTTACAATAAAATAACCTACCCCGCTTGAGCGAGGGAATGATGACTTACTCTTTTTATGATCAATTTATAACCATTCATACCTGAATTTAACCATTTACTGATACGGGCAATAGTTGTAGTACTCAAACCAGTCTTTTTTTCAATCTTGGAGTACGAAATTTTATTTGCCAACATCTGAGCAACTTTCCATCGGTTTGCAAATTCCCGGAGTTCTTCCTCAGTAAGAAGGTCGCGAAAAAACCTACGGGATTCATTGACATCTTTTAAAGACAAGATTGCCTTAAAAAGATTGTCTGTTGACTTATTCTTCCAATTTGTTTTTTTCATACTTTATTATACTAAAGTGCTTTACTAAAGTAAAGTATAGCACAACTTTAAATGATTTCAAGAGGAAAAAGTAGATCATATAGGGAGGCTCGGGAGAAACGTTTTATTTTATTAGTTTTCCGATTGCTGTTTCGAGTTGAAGATCGTCGTCGCGGGTTAATGTATTTCCTTCTTTTAGTTTATTTTCAACTTTGATTTCCGGTTCAATCCCCTTTCCATTAATCCAGTCTCCGTTTGGAAGGATCCATTTTGCAATAGTCACATGAAGACCTGCTCCGTCTCTAAGGTCAAGTGCTTCCTGTACCGATCCCTTACCGAAAGATTTTTCACCTACCAGCTGAGCTCTTCTGTAATCGCGGAGTGCTCCGGCCATGATCTCTGAAGCAGACGCTGACCCTTTATTGATAAGCACCACTAGGGGTATATCCTGAAGCTGTCCGTTTCTGTCCACATTATATTCCCGATTATTTCCACTTGTTGATTCTTGCTTAACCACAAGTCTTCCCCGTGGTATAAATTCGGAGGCCAAGTAGACTGAACTTTCCAAAAATCCACCCGGATTATCTCTAAGATCCACGATAAGTCCTTGTATCTTTTTCTGATCCCAATCACTTTTAACTTGAGAAACTGCCTTGTCCCACTCCGTATTTGTATTTTCCCCAAATTGATTAATCTTTATTACAGAAACCTGTTGGCAACTTGTTTTACAATCTTTTCTCTTTTCTTTTGTTAGTTCGGCAGAGATAACCAATATTTGGTCGCGCGTCAAAGTTACATCAAATTCTTTTTCCCCGCGGAGCAAGCGAAGTTTTACCTGAGTGTTTTTTTTCCCGCGTATTTTTGAGACGGTTTGTGTAAGAGTAAGTCCTTTGGTGGGATTTCCGTCAACTGCGACTATATAATCACCTGCCCGTATTCCGGCTTTTTCGGCAGGGGAGTTTTTCAGAGGAGCTATAATGACGATACGTCCATTTTTGAGTCCAAGTTGGGCACCAATTCCCTCGAACTTTCCTTCAAGGTCAGCCTTTGACTCTTTATTTTCCTCAGGTGTCAGGAAAAAAGTATAGGGATCTTCGAGGGATGAGACGAGGCCTTTTATTGCACCGTAATACATCTTCTGAGGATCGACTTTTTTCTTATCTATGAATTTCTGTTCGACCTTATCCCATGTTTCCCAAAAGAGCTCAAAATCTATGTCTTTGTTTTTTATGTTTTGTGGAGGAGTAGCATTCTCCAGAGAATAGGAAGTTCCTCTTTTGGACTCTCCTGTAGTCTTAGATTCACCTAATTTATATCCCGATCCGAATAAAAAAATAGCCAATGAAAAAATCAAAAGCCAATTGGTTACTTTTCCTTTTTTCATGATGCTTGGTAGAAGTATATGGTATTTGTTTTTTTGTCTACAAGACAATAAGGAAGCCCTACTTTTTTAATTTGATTCCATTCATCAGAATCCTTAACTCTGGCAAAAGGAGGGGGGGTTGCGTCTTGGAGTTCCTGCGCGCTTACGAATCCCACAGCTCCCATCACCTCGAGCTTGGACTGATTATAGGGTTTAATTGATTCGATAATAATAACTTTGTTTTTTACCTCCTCCGGGGTAATAGTTGCCAATGATTCTTCATCGGTAAAAAAAACAGATCCGCCAAAATCCATAGTAGCTTCTTTTAGGGGAAATTTTTTTACCTCTTTCACGGAAAGCGTTACGTCATTTTTTTTAATTTCATCTATTTTCCCCTTGAAATATGCATTTCTTACACGTTTGGTTTCAATATGGGTTGTAATAAGAAGATTTCCGTGTTCGTGGTCAATTTCTTTTAAAACACCATCGTATTCACTGAAATACTGTTTCTTATCAAGTAGTCCTTTTTTTTCTGCAATTAGATCTCCCCGTGAAACCTCCTCGCCTACAAATTTTTTAAGATAGAGAAAGATTTTTTGCGGAGAAATTTTAAGAAGTTCTGATAAGGGAACGGTTTTCTGCTCTTGCTCTCCCTTTTTTAAAAGCGGTGTAGTGAAGTCTACGTCCTGTCCTTGCTTAATGAGAAGCTTTTCCTTGACAGGAACAGAAAAGGTTATAGGCATTCTTTGATTATACCAGCTTTACTTCATGCCTTGGTAGGAGACGTAGGGAAGAAGTCCTAAGAAGCGTGCATATTTTATCTGTTTTGTGAGCTGTCTTTGGTGTTTGGCGCAGGTCCCGGTTTTATCCCGGCTTAAAAGCTTTTTACGGGGTGAAATAAATTTTTGTAAGTTATCAATATCTTTAAAGCTCGGAACTGTACTATATTGACAAAAAAAACACTTATGCATGGTATTTATGGGTTAAAATGGAATATCGTCAGGATCAATGCTCTCGGTCTCTTTCTTTTTTTTGCTTTTCATTTTCTTCGGATCCTCGTCAGTAGATGTGGTTTCTTCGTCGGCGCTTAGTTCCGGAGCCGGTGATACCGGAGCTGCTGTCTCTTCGACAGGTCCATGAGAATCATCTCCTGCAGAGACTTTTTTCCCGACGCCAAATACTATAAAGTCGTCAAGAATGATTTCAGTGATACTCCTTTGCTGGCCATCTTTTCCTGTATAGGATCTGTAGGCAATTCTTCCTTCGGCATAGATTTTACTTCCCTTCACGAGAAGTTTTCCGCAAAGTTCAGCAAGCTTATTCCAGGCTGTGATTCGGTGATATTGAGTCTCTTCCTTTATCTGTCCTTCAGCCGTGGTCCACGATCTGTTAGTAGCAAGCCCAAGACTGCATACGGCTGCTCCGGAAGGAGTATATTTAAGTTCCGGATCTCGGGTTAAATTTCCTACCAGCATTACTTTATTTAGGGACCGACTTGCCATATATTTATTCTACTTTTAATAAAAGATAACGGAGCAATTTTTCATTTAATCCGACCTTCTTTTTAAATTCTGTAAGTTTATCTTTGCTCATCTGCAATCTCCATTCATAAAAATCAGCAGAGGCTTGTTTTTTGATTGGGTATGCTAAGTCCTTTTTCCCAAGTGTTTTTTCCTCGGTTACTTTTCCAGACAGAGAGGTCACAAATTCTTTAAGTTTTTTTAGTTCTTCTTTTTCATTGAGAAGAAATACAAAATCGTACTCGTTCATAAAAATTTACTTCTCTATATAATAGTATTTGAGATGCTCAAAATCAAGTGCAGTTACTCCACATTATTGATAGTTTTAATTGTTCTGGCGCTATTTTTCACGCGTTTCTTTAATCTATCTTGGGGTCTTCCCTATCCCTTTCATCCTGATGAAAGAAACATGGTTATCGCAATACAGCAGTTGAATTGCTCCAATATCTTAGACTTGCGCGACTGCCTCAATCCTCACTTTTTCGCCTACGGACAGTTTCCTCTGTATTTAGGCTACCTGATGGCAAAACTTTTCCACGCGATTAGACTTAATTTTTTCGCACCCATAACTTCCTTAGATGCAACCCTAGCCCTGAGAGCCTTATCGGCAATTTTTTCTACGGGGACCGTTTGGCTTCTTTTTAAGATCCTGGAGAGGTTTTATCGCGGGAATAAAACTATTGTGCTTTTTTCTCTGCTTATTTTTGTATTCTCCCCGGTTCTTATTCAATCTGCTCATTTTGGCACAACCGAATCAATGCTTATGTTCTTTTATACTGCGCTTACTTATCTATCTTTACTTTTGAGTCAGTCAAAAATATCTGAGAAGAGATTTCTTTTTCTTTCATCGCTTATTTTAGGATTTAGTATTGCGACTAAAATATCTTCTGCGATTTTCATACTACCTCTGTCGTTGATATACATATCTCACTTCAAAGATAAAAAAACCTTATTGAAAAAAATCTTCGGCTTGATGTCGATTGGAGTCTACAGTGTCTTTTTGAGCTTAATTTTTTCTCCCCATAATCTTATTTCCATAAAAGACTTTTTAAGTTCAATAAATTATGAAGCAGCGGTAGCGCGCGGAATGGACGTCTTTTATACAAGATCCTTTGTTGATACTATTCCCGTACTTTATCAATTTACGCACGTTTTCCCCTATTCGCTGGGACTGCCGGTATTGTTGCTTTTCATATTAGGATTTTTGTTTCTCCCATGGCGTCGTCCATACAATTTATTTCGTTTAAACTTTCTGATCTATTTCTTGCCAACTGCATTTCTCTATGCAAAGTGGACGCGGTTCATGGCTCCGGTTTTTCCCATAATGTTATTGGTGGCAGTACTTTATATCGTGCAGCTTTATGAAAAAATGAAATTTTCAAAGGTAGTTGTTTATTTGTTGATTTTCATCTCTATAATTCCGGGAATCGCTTTTATGGCAATATATCTGAAACCGGATGTAAGAATACAGGCTTCAAAATGGATTGCAGGTAATATTCCCCCGAATTCCTATCTGCTTTCGGAGACGGCAAATGTCGTGGATATTCCCACTCCTTTAGAATCTAAAGGAAAACCATACATTTTGAATTCATTTGATTTTTATCATCTTGATGAAAGTAAATCTGCTCATGAGGATCTGAAAAAAGTTATAGGAAGAGCAGATTACATTCTCGTTCCTTCACGGAGGATCTATAAAAATCACACCTGTCTTAATCCGGACCAAATTCTAGGAGAAAGCGGAAAACACTGCGACGAATTATGGAAAGAATATCCTGCGGTTAATGATTATTACGAAAAATTATTCTCAGGAAAACTAGGCTTCGTAAAAGTGGCAGAATTTTCTTCTTATCCTGAAGTCATCTTACTCGGAAAATCAATAATCTTTTCTGACGAAGAATCAGAAGAAACGTGGACAGTATTCGATCATCCCGTGATAAGAATCTATAAGAGAATGTAGTTAAAGGTTGTAATTTTGAACAATTTTTTTTACACTAAACTACATGGCGCTTGTGAATTCCTACGAACTTCCCAAAAATTGGAGTGCGCCGGATTTTGAACTTCTCAATACCGAAGGGAAGCAAATATCTCTTAAAGATTTTAAGAATAAAAAAGGCCTTCTCATAATATTTACCTGTAATCATTGTCCCTATGCTAAAGCATCATGGCCTTTGGTTATAGATCTTCATTCCAAATTCACAAGCGATATAGGATTTGTCGCAATAAATCCCAATACAGCGGAGACTCACCCAGAAGATTCATACGAGAAAATGCAGGAAAAAAAAGCTGAATGGAATATTCCTTTCGATTATGTGCATGACTCATCTCAGGAAGTAGCAAGGTCTTACAAAGCTCAGTGCACTCCGGATCCATATCTTTTTAAAAATGAAGACGGCGTTTTTAAGCTCTTTTACCATGGCAGAATTAATGACAATTGGCAAGATCCTTCTGCTGTCCTAGAACGGGATCTCGAAGATGCTTTAAGTGCCCTGATAGAAGGAAAAAGTGCGCCCCAAGAACAGAAGCCTTCTATGGGCTGCTCGATTAAATGGAAAGACTAAAAATGCAAAATAATAACTTCACAGTAGTTGTAGTTTATATCCTCATAGTTTTGGCGACACTTTTTCTTATAAAATCTCTTGATCTTTCTTATCCTCTTTCCATAACTACAACTACAAGATCATCAGAACTTTCAGTTGTCGGTGAAGGAAAGGTTGAAGCGGTTCCTAACGTGGCATATGTTGATGCCGGAATTACTGTTTCCAACGGAGTAAGTGTAAATGAAGTCCAGAGCAGTCTTGATAAGACGAATAATGCAATTCTTCAGGCCGTGCAAAAACTCGGGGTAAAAAAACAAGACGTTTCAACTTCAAACTATTCGGTAAATCCTATTTATACGTATGAAAATAACACAGACAGAATTTCCGGATACAGTGGAAACATTACTATTACTATTAAGGTGCGGGACACGCAGCTTGTGTCAAAAATCCTCACAGCTGTAACTAGTGCAGGAGCGAATCAAGTTCAAGGGGTACGATTTGAGATTGATAATCCAAGCAAATTAAGAGAAGATGCACGAAATAAAGCGATTGAAGATGCAAAAGAACAGGCGAAAAGACTTGCGAAGACCTTAGACATAAGATTAGGTCGTGTTGTAAATATTACAGAATCTCTTGTGGGAGGAGTTCCGGTTCCCCTTCAAAGAGAATTTGCCGCAGATTCCATGGGTATAGAAGGCGCGCCGCAAGTAGAACCCGGTACGCAAACAGTAACTTCCACCGTCACGCTTTTTTTTGAGAAAAGATAATTTATTTACTCAAGACTACTTCCCACCATTTATCTTTTGAATCGGAGGCCATTGAGATATCATCAATTCTAAATAGAGGAGAAAGCGTTGCATCAATTTCTTCCGGGGTCTCAAATAAGATCTGATTTCGAGATAAGTATTCCCAAAAAATGCGCGTAGTTTCTTTAACAGACAAAGTGTCTTTCAATATTAAAAGATCGGGATGGTGAAAATAAAAGATTGCGCGACCTCCGGTGCGCAAAACGCGATGGGCTTCCGTAAAGGCCATCTCCTCAAAAAAATCTACCGCATGATTGCTTGTTACAATATCAAAAACTTCATCTTGAAAGGGCAATGAGCCACCATCTCCTTCCACATGGGTGACATTAGGATATTTTCTCGCAAGAAGCTTTGATTTGGGTATCGGTGCTTGATCTAAGGAAAAGAAAGCAGGTTCGCTTAAATCAACATGGGAATTCTTAAAAGCCAGAAGTTGTTTGAAAAAACTTTGAGGTCCAGATCCAAGATCTAATACTTTTTGATTACCCGGGTTCCTCAATACTTCATGTATACGACGACACATACTTACTCTGCTTTCTTCCGGGCTATCGTGTTTTTGGCCGTTGCCATACGCATGACCGTAGTGGGTGCGAAGGAACTGTCTAGGTTGTAACTCTGTCATGGTGTTTGTGTCCGTTGGGGTCTTTTTTATAGAAGCCAAGAATTTTTAGTAGATGTGTCTCTTTTTTAAGTTTTTTGAGAGATCTCTTTACGTCCGGAAGATGTTTATTGTCAAACTCAAAATCTATATAAAAGAAATATTCAAAAGGTTTCCCCACAATAGGTCTTGACTCGATCTTCGTGAGGTTTAGTTTGTGGTCGGCAAATGTTTTTAAAGCGCGGTAAAGGCTTCCCGGCTTATTTGACTTTTCTAAAACAAAGATGAGAGATGCTTTATTGGCATTTTCCAAATGCATCTGTTTTTTTCCGATTATGAAAAATCTTGTCCAGTTGTTCTGACTGTCTCCAATATTACTCTTAAGTTTTTTTAGAGAATAAATTTCAGCTGCTTCCTCTGATGCTATTGCTGCAAGAGTAACATCATTTTTTTTCTTGATCCATTTCGCCGCACCTGCAGTATCAAAAAAAACGACTTCTTCTACATTTGAATTTTTCTCAAAAAAAAGATCGCATTGTTCAAGAGCTTTTGGATGTGAGTAAACTTTCTGAACGTTTTTAAATAGACTCTTAGGAAGGCCCAAGAGGTGATGGTCGATTTTTAAATTACGCTCCGCTACGACCTGTACATCATACTTAAGAAGCAAATCATAGTTTTCATATACCGATCCTGCAAGACTGTTTTCTATGGGGATTACCCCGTAAGAATCTTCACTACCCTTTATAGATTCATAAACATCTTTAAAATGGTGAACGCCTTGAAATTGGGCATTTTTAAAATACCACCGAGCTGTGGTATGGCTGAAAGACCCCGAAACTCCTTGATAAAAAACTTTCATAAAATAAAAAAACCCGCCTATCGCGGGTATTAACTGAGATACGATCCCAATCTTTTACCCGCCCCGGTGGGTAAAGATTACAAAGCGGAAAAGTATGGATAAGTTTCCGTATTTCATTATTTTGTAATTATACACGAGGATTTACTTTTTCACTACCGTGCCTGAAGGAGTGTCTTGTACTCTATATCCCTGTCTTTCGACATCTTTTCTCAGCTTATCTGAAAGTTGAAAATCTTTTTTAGTCCTCGCATTATTTATTTCATTTTGGAGATCAAGAATGTGTGAGGGCAACTCTTCTTCCTCAATATTACCGAGATTAAGTCCCAATACTTGATCAAAGTCTAAAAGAAGATCCAGTTTGTCCTGCGACGGAATATTTGACTTTATCATATCCCAAAGTACAGCTATCGCTTGGGGAGCTTGCAGGTCGTTCCCCAACGCCTCTGAAAATTGCTTTTTATAATCTTCCACCTTTTCAAGTTTTTCTTCCGAAAGATTAGTACGGTCGCCTTGTTGTTTTAGCGACAATACCATATCTTTAAGATTTTGATATGCGACTCCCGCCGCGGCAAGTGACTCCCATGTAAAGTTCATCTGTTTTCGATAGTGAGTTTGCAGGTAAAGGAACCGAAGGGCTAAGGGATCAATGCTTCTTTTCTTTACATCATCGAGAGTGTAAAAATTGCTTAATGACTTACTCATCTTCTTTCCATCTATCAAAATGTGTTCTCCGTGGACAAAGTAATTGACAAATTTTTTCCCTGTTTTTGCTTCGGATTGAGCAATTTCATTTTCATGATGGGGAAAGATCAAATCGCTTCCTCCAATATGAACGTCTATAGTTTCTCCTAAGGATTTTATACTCATAACAGAACATTCAATATGCCAGCCAGGTCTACCCCTACTCCACGGTGACCCAAAGGTATATTTCTCTTCTTCATCAGGAGTCGCTTTCCACAATGCAAAATCTTGTACGTCATCTTTCGAATATTCATCCAGGGAAATTCGAACACCAGTTTTTAACTTTGCTTTGTCGATCTGCGACAGCCTTCCGTAGTCCGGAAACTTTGAGATATCAAAATAAACAGAACCATCTTTTTCATATGCAAATTTTCTATCAATAAGTGTCTTTATGAAGTTGATAATTTCTTCTATATGCTCCGTGGCTTTTGGTTGCTTTCCGCGGCTGGAAGACATATTCAATTCATTTACATCGCTAACAAACAGATCGATAAACTTACTAGTTGTTTCCTCAATAGAACTATTAGTCTCCTTTGCTTTTTTTATGATTTTATCGTCAATATCGGTTATATTTTGAACTGCTTTTACCTGATAATCATTAGACTGGAGAACTCGAAATAGAATATCGGATAAAAGAAAAGTTCTCAGATTTCCGATATGCATGCGTTCATACACTGTGGGCCCGCAGGTATACATTCCAACATGAGGCGGATTTAATGGTTCAAACTCTTCTATTTTTCTAGAGAGAGAGTTGTAGAGCTTCATAGGATAATTGTACACTCTCACGGCTCCAAATAAAGTTATAATATCCAATATGAAAAGTTTAAAAATTGTATATTCTGGAGATCATAGATTTCATGATCCGCCATTCGAGATATATGATGGTATCAAAGAGCCCTACGCGGAAAAAAAGGAACGCTTGTCCTCGATAAAAGAAGCATTGATAAAAAACAGAATTGGTGAATTTGTTAAGCCTCTGATTTTCTCTCTAGACCATATTAACAAAATACATCAGAAGGAATACGTAGCTTTTCTAAAAAAAAGATCAGAGAGTCTAAAAAAAACCGAGATTCTCTACCCATCATATTTTATTCAAGATACATATACTCCCATTGTCTCACACACTTTTAAAGCGGCTAAATCTGCTGTTGATGTAGCACTAACGGGTTCGAGTTATGTACTAAGCAGCGAGAAAACTGTATACGCTCTCTGTCGTCCTCCAGGACATCATGCGGAATATAAGGCCATGAGTGGTTACTGCTATTTTAACAATGCTGCTATAGCGGCAAATTATTTATCAAAAAAAGGAAAAGTTACTATTCTAGATATTGATTTTCATCACGGCAACGGGACCCAGAATCTTTTTTATGAGAGGTCTGATGTTCTATACGTTTCGATTCACGCCGATCCTCATGAAAAATTTCCCTACAATAGCGGGTTTGAAGAGGAGAAAGGTTCTGGCGATGGAATAGGTTTTAATAAAAACTATCCACTACCACTTGGGACTACAGATGTGGAATATGGAGAGATACTAAAAAAAGCCTTGATAGACATATCTTCATTTCAGCCGAAGTTTCTCGTGATCTCGGCCGGTTTTGATACTTACGAAAAAGATCCAATAGGTGGTTTCAAACTGACCGTTCCTTTTTATGAAAGAATAGGTAGTGAGATTGCAAAACTAAAACTTCCGACGTTGATAGTTCAAGAAGGGGGTTATTATATTGAAGACCTTGGAAAGATTGCGGTTTCTTTTTTAAAAGCCTTTCAAACAAAGAAATAAGTACTTTGGTCGGGGTGGGGGGAATTGAACCCCCTACCACACGGTCCCGAACCGTGCATTCTACCGATGAACTACACCCCGTATACATCAACCTTGACCACTTGTTGGCTTATATTCGGTATGCTGCTCCTGAGACTTCTTCTTAGGAGAAAAAATACTTCGGCGCTGTTTACCTTTGGGAAGAGAACCATCTTCCTGTTGCCTTTTTTCCTCGTCCTTCCTTCGTTTTTTTTGTTGTTCTTCTTCCTCTTCCTTTTTCTTTCGTTCTCCTTCTTTTCCCTTTTTTTCTTCGTAGGCTTCATCCTCTCCTTCCCTTACCAATTTAAACAATCTTTGACGAAGCTCTTCCGCCTTTTTTTCATCTTGCTCTTTATAGTTCTTTTCGAAGTTTTGTAAATCGATAGGCGTATGATTCTTCTTCTTTTTTTCCATTTTTTCCTTGGCTTTCTCGATCGCGATCTGTCCCTGCATCTGCTTCTCATTGTTGATCGAATCAAGAGGGTTGAAGGTTTGGCTTACCGAGGAAGCAACTTTTTTTCCGGTTGAGGTCGTAGTATCGGCGAGTTGTTCAAAAGTATCCCCTATGAAAGTTCTCTTCTTTTGTTTAGTTTTCATAGGCCAAGCATCGCTTTGGCGCGATCGGACATTTTTTCAAAAGACCAGGGTGGGTCGAAAGTCAGTTCTGTTTTTACTTCTTTGGCCCCCAAGGAGGATACTTTATTTTTAATATCCCGCTCGATCATCGGAAAAAGCGGGCACCCGAGCGTCGTAAGAGTCATTCTTATGAGAACTTTTTTATCGGCATTTATTTTTACGTCATACACCAGTCCAAGATCCATGATGGAGATATTCATCTCAGGGTCAAAAACCTCAAGAAGACTTGTCTTAACTGTCTTTTCTGTAAGCTTAGCCATACGTATAGTATACCAACCTTGGCTTTACATAATCCATCTTTCACACTAAACTTATACTATGAGTATAAACCGACTCCGTTTTGTTCCTCTTGGTGGCGTAACCGGTGTAACAAAGAATATGTATCTCTACGAACTCTACGAAGACCAAAATCTTATAGATATCCTTATCATTGACTGTGGAATAGGCTTCCCGCATGATAAAGCTCTCGGCGTAGACTTTGTCATTCCTGACATTTCCTATCTTTCAGATAAAAAGGACAAGATACGGGCAGTCTTGCTCAGTCACGGTCATGAAGATCATATCTCAGCACTTCCCTATCACTATGAAGATCTGGGAAGACCTCCTATTTATGCGAGCAATCTGACCTCTGCGTTTGTCAAAAACAAGTTTATGGAGACGAAAAGAAGCGTTGAGGTAAACAAGGTTGATTATAAACGCGAATACCAGATAGGTAATTTTAAAGTAGAGTTTATACACCTTACCCACTCAATTCCCGATACAACACATATATTTTTAAAGACTCCGGTTGGAAATATTTACCACGGACCGGACTATAAGTTTGATTTAACCCCGCCTTATGGCGATCCACCGGATTTTCAAAAAATCTTAAGGCTTTCCGGCGAGGGAGTTCTTTGTTTACTATCGGACTGTCTAGGAGTAGATCGTGAAGGCGCGACACTGTCGGAGCGCGTGGTTGGACAAACCTTCGAAGATGTGATGAGGACGACTAAAGGAAAGTTTATTATGAGTACATTCTCTTCCAACATCTCCAGAATTCGGCAGTGTGTGGAGGCTGCCATAAAATTTAATAGAAAAATAGTGTTTATGGGAAGATCTATGAGAGAAAATACCAGGATTGCGAGTGAAATCGGATATCTGCCAATACCTCAAAACCTTTTGGCAAAAGAAGAACAGGTGATGAGACTTCCCCCCAATAAAGTATGTTTGATAGTTGCAGGGTCTCAAGGACAATATAACTCTGCACTTTCCAAGCTTGCGACCAATCAAAATAAGAGCGTAAAGATCAAGCAGGGCGATAAGATAATATTTTCATCCGATCCGATTCCCGGAAACGAAGGCGAGGTTTATAGTGTGATCGAGGATATAATTCGGAGGGGAGCGGAGGTTGTTTACTCAGACAATGAGGAAGAGTTACATGCGTCCGGTCACGGGAATAAAGAAGACCTGAAGTTTCTGGTGCGCTTTACTAAACCAAAGTTTTTTATTCCTATCGGAGGGACCATCCGTCATCAGCAAGGATATCAACAGATGGCGACAGAATTGGGTTATTCAAAAGACGTAGTTCACCTTTTGGATGAGGGTGATACCGTCGTGTTCGAAAAAAATACGGCCAGAAAAGGAATATCGGTTGAGACAAAGGACATATATGTTGACGCCTATGGAATCGGAGATGTCGGAAATGTGGTGCTTAGTGACAGGACTGCCCTTTCGACTGACGGAATTGTTTTTGTTGCGGTAGTGCTTGATAATAAACTTCAATTAGTCATACCTCCAAAATTTGCGACCCGGGGGTTTGTATTTGAAAAAGGAGAGACAGAGCTTTTTAAGCGCGCAGATGCGGTGATCTCAGGTATTCTAAAGCCCAAAGCAGATAAGGTAATTAACATCGGGAATCTTAAAAGGGAGACGGCAGTTCGTCTTGAGGATTTCTTTTTCAAAGAAAAAGGAAGAAGGCCTCTTATAGTAGTGGAAGTTTTGCAAGTATGAGTTCTTTACCGAATAATCTAAAACAGATCGCTTTCTTTCTACAACGTCTTCCCGGTATTGGTGAAAAGACCGCCAACAGGCTCGCCTTTTATTTTTTACGCATCCCGCAAGAGGATCTGAAGGATTTTGCTCAAAACATCCAGGATCTAAAAGAAAAAACCAAGATGTGCAGGGTTTGCTTTAATCTTACCGAAGAAGAAATTTGCGCTATTTGCGACAATACAAGCCGTCAAAAAAATGTTATTACCGTAGTTGAGGACGTTTTGGATTTGTTATCTTTTGAAATAGGGAATATTTACGAAGGCGTATATCATGTACTTCACGGGAAAATTGATCCATTAAATCATGTGGGGCCGGATGATATCCGCGTCGCCGAATTGTTAAAACGTCTAGAAAATGGAAGCAAAGCAAAGGAAATTATTTTGGCTACGAATCTTGACATGGAGGGTGAAGCTACTGCCATGTATATCAAAAACAAACTCCAAGAAGTAAAAAAGAGATACAAGAAGACCTTTAAGATAAGCCGTCTGGCTTATGGGCTTCCGATGGGCGCAAATCTTGAATACGCAGACTACATGACTCTCAAGAAGGCAA
>CAYGGJ010000013.1:0-16961 GCA_964349415.1 uncultured Gammaproteobacteria bacterium
TATAAAAAAGTATTTCATTGTGTCGTGTGTGATTATATGACTGATTCAAAAAAAGGACTAAGCGTTCATATCTCGCGCAAAGCAAGAAGCGAAAGTAAAATCACTTCTGGTTTCAACCTCTTTGCAGTTATAGACAGAATATATAACGAAGACACAAAGGGCTAATTTAACCACGCTTTAATATCATATCTTAACTTATACTCCCTTACTTCTATTCCCGGAGGGAACTTCTTAACGGTGCGAAGTTGATAGTTTTTATCAAAATAATTTTTAATACTATTCTCATACCCTTGATCATATGAAAGTATCAGAATTATATGACTATAACTTATTCGATATTGTTCGATCTGTTTTTTTAGATCTTCTTCGCTGAATGGAGGAATCCCTCCTTCTTCGTACCTATTCCAGGAGGGGATCGTTTCAATTCTGGAAGAACCTTTGTAAGAATATTCAATAGGGTAGACGGTAAAAGGAGCGCTTACTGCAATCACATCTTGAGGGCGCGCTTTTTTTTCTAGATATTCAGATACGGCACGGTAATCTTCTTTGACAGGCGTCGCGTTAGAAAGATTGTGATACCACATAAGCCCGAATAGAAGAATAAATAACGAAGTCACTACGTATGTTGAAGCGCGGCTGGCGCTATTCATGATTGCCCACGCCAATAGAAGGAAGAGGGTGGGAGTTACGAAGATTAGATACCGAGAAAGAAACAATGGGTGAATGTAGGACAAAAAAAATGCTGTAAAAACAGGAAGAAAGGTTGCTAAGAAGAAATAACCCATTCCATACGATGGAATTTGTCGGCTTTTTCTCGTAAAGATTAAGAAAAGGAAAACAACCGATAATGGCCACAAAGAGATAAGGATTGACTGAGTATTGGTTGGCTGAAAGCCAAACAGAAAAACAAAAAAGGTTTGCAGTAGATTAAAGCTTGATGGTGGGGGTATAAGGGGCTTAGTATTGGATGCACCACCGAGCTTCATAACATAAGCAACCCACGGGATAAGAGCAGCGAGCGATATCAGAACAACTACAGTGTGCAAAATAACGAGCCTTTTATATGGTGACGCTCCATTGTATTTTTTGCCGAACACGTACCTTCCCCAAATATAAAAAACCTGTGCGCTTATAAGAAGGAGAAAAAAATAATGACTATAGAGACCAACGATAGTACTAAGTACATAGCCAAATTTTCCCTCTCTTCCGTCTGATCGGTTAAACCTCAAAAATGCTATATGACTTAATGTTGTAGCAAGGGTAAGAAGTGTGTACATGCGTGCTTCACTGCTATACCAGAGAATAAAAGGGGATAGGGAATAAAGACTCACTGTAAGAAGGGCAACCTTACGGCTGCTCACTTCCTTTGCCAGATGATAGAGTGTAATGAGCGTGCCTGCGAAGAATAACAAAGAGAGTGTGCGGGCCGCGTTTATACTGGGTCCAAAAATCTGAAGCCAAAAATGAAGCAGGGTTCCATATAGTGGAACGTGGACGTCTTGAGCAGTAGTTCGAAGAAGGAAAGGAAGTGATTTGGTAGAGACCCAGATAGACTGCGATTCATCCAATCTGATTGATTGAGAGTATAGCAGGAAAGAGCCAATTAGCCAGAACATGAAAAATAACCAAGTGGGAACAAAAGAAATACGCTTCATACAATTGAATAGTTAATAACCTTATTTGGAATAGCTGCCCGTATAAATGGCGAAAACATAGCAATGTTAAAGATTACCCACACGACATTTGTAAGAATTGAAGGGTTAATCCCTTCTCGAAACAAGCCGATAGTTGTAAGACCTAATGCCGTGAAGATATAGACAAAATGAGGCAGGGCAAGATAAGAGAAATTTCCATGCCGACTTTTCTTTTCGGTGATGTCAAACTTTGACTTCTCTCGAAATATAAGTGATTTTATCGCAGATAGTTGAAGCGGCCATGATGCAACCGAAAAAGAAATCGCGCGAAACGTTATGTTTCCCTTTGAGACTACATAAAGTGAGTAGAGGATAAGAAACATATAGGGAATAAAAAAAAGAGCAAAAGATGAGGTTGTTGCGGAGACAGGACGCAATCCACCGTAAAGATATACGAGAGGGATCGTCATATCTATCAGGACAAATATGCCATTTAGATAAAATAGGGAAGAGGATAGGTATTGGATTTTTTGACTCCATGTGAGTCCTCGTTTGAAAAGAGGATTGTCGCTTATGAGGGTTTCTAGTGATCCGCGTGCCCACCGTCTTTGTTGTCTTACATAAGATAATAAATCTTCAGGAGCCAATCCTTCCGCAAGAATCTCGTTAATATAGTGAGACCTCCAGCCTTTTTGATGAATAAGAATCGAGGTGACAAAGTCTTCGGCGACATTATTTTCCTGCATACCCCCCACTGATTCCAAAGCCTTTCTTCTGATAGCTACATTTGTACCGCAAATAAAAGCAGAGTTAGATCTATTCTTTCCTTCCATTACAGGTCCAAAAAATATTTCTTGTTGTTCCCATGCCCCTGAAGTTATCTCATTCAACGAGTGATTTTTATAGTATTGTGGTACCTGGACGAAACCCATTTTTTCATTTATAAACCATGGAAGTACTTTTTTTAGAAAATCTCTGTGAGGTTTCATATCGGCATCAAAAATAACAATAATTTCGCCAGCAGTTTTTTTAAGTGCATTATTTATGTTTCCAGCTTTTGCTCCTCCCGGACTTTTTCTTGTGATGCAGTGAACACCTATATTACGAGCTATGTCTTCAGCTTCTCTCCAGTTACTTTTTTTTGCAACAAATCCATCGTTGAGTAGATAGACTTTAAAGTTTTTGTAATTTAAATCCTTTACTGCTTTAACCGTCGCTTCTATTACCTCCAAAGGTTCTCCGGCTACTGGTATGTAAATATCGATATCAGGAAGAAACCCCTCTTTAGGAGTGCTTAGCGGCTCGGGAGTTATTCCATTATTTTTGTGAGGCCATAGCGTATGCCAAAAAAAAAGAGTCATAAGTACGTGATAAATCTCACCGACAAATAAGAGAAAATAAAGAATCGGATTGTCTATGTGACCGGGGACAAGCCACCATGAAAAATAATATAGGGTCAAGGCCAGATTAAACCACAAGAGACTTTTTACTAAACCTTGCGAGTGTATGGATTCTCCATGGCGTGTATTCATAGTGGAATAATGCGTTTGTTATATAGGGCTGCGCCAAACCAAAGCCAATTTTGTTCATAGTAATAAAGTTTTTTATTAAAAGAGTTTGTGTCATTGGAATAAAGTTTGACAATCTTTGATTCGTACATTTGTTTAGCAAGTTTTGAATTGGTCGTCAAAAAAACGCCAAGCACCGTGGAATACATAATTGGATTTTCATCACGCGACAAAACACTTCCATCATGCGCATACCCGCCCGCTAATTTACCTTCTGCTTGATAAATCTCTTCAAGTTTTTTAAAAGCCGTAGTTAAATACTGCTTAGCTTCCTTATTCCTATTCCAGCCATAATCGACGGCAATTCTCCACGGTACCCGCATCGCATCAAAAGAGTAGTTGGTAGTGAGTCCGGTTACTTGTGGAGCTTTTATTTCGCCGTTTGAAATTTTGACAGCTATCCAGTCGGGAGGAAGTCCTATTGAAGAAGACTTGTCTAGTTTTTCATTACTCGATTCCAAAAGGAGCTCGTATGCAGGACTAATAAGACTGCTCCAGTCGTTTTTTTTATCAACTTTTGCAAATATTCTCCACGCATATGGAGCAAAATATGAAGGATTTACGACCAATTCCTCTGAGTTTTTCGCCCAATTTCCCGCAATAAGATATCGTTTTCCTCCAGCCACAGCCGTTTCAATCTTCCACAGATCTGCAAGTATTCTTTTGGCATCGTTAAGGTAGCCTTCATTGTTCCATCTGCGACCTGCGAAGACGAGAGCAAGTGCAATATCACTATCAGCATCGCTTGCGGAATTTTGACCACCGTTTTCCAGGAAACCATAGGAGCCATTTTTTTGTTTTCCCCACTTCCAACCAAAAAGGTTATCGCCCGGTCTTTTCATGGTTTGCTTAGTCCATTTCCAAACCAGATCAAAGGTTTCTCGGTCATCAATCCATACCGCTCTTAACATTGCATAGCTTTGACCCTCCGATGTAGTAATACCACCTAAGGAATGATCCAATACACGTCCGTCTTTATTAATAAACTGAGTTTTATATTTTTCCCAAGAGGATGCAAGAAGTGTATAGGGGGAAAATGATCTTGTTGTTTGAGCGTATTGACTATTGTTGTAAGCAATAAACATAAGAATAAATAGACTAAGTGTGATGAGCGTAAACCCGAATATTTTTCTCATACTGTAGCTATACCTTCAGCTCTGATAATAGATGGATCCAACGGAGTGTAGTTTTTTGGAGAAAGAATAAAGGGACGTAAAAACGCCATACCGAGAAAAAACAATCCGCCTGAGAGACCTAGTAGAGAGTGGGTTGTATTCGGTGGCAGTTTTTTTTCGGCATAAAGATCTTCTTTTTTTATGCCTAGGAGAGGTCCCATAGGAGCCACAATAGAAGTGACAAGTTTTTTCGCAATCTTTTCCGCGGGAGCGGGAGGAGCCGTGGGCGGGCTATTTTCCGTTGCATTGCTTGGAGGTGGAGGTGAGTCCTGTTGCGTAGTCACTGTCTCAGTGCTTCTTTTTTCGTTAGACATGTCGTCCTTATCTTCTGGCTTTTCCCGTTTATCTTCCTCTTCTTCAGAATCGGAACTCCTGCCTCCAAAACCTGCAATAGGCGTAGGAGACGGTTGTTGGTGCGGTATTGGTGTTGGTGACTGCGGGGGTTGGGTTGGAGTTGGGCTTATTTGTTCAACATCGTCATCCCCATTATTCCTTGCAACAACCGGATGTGTCAATAATGACAATGTTGCGATTAGCCCCAAGGAAGCGAGTATTGTATATATTTTTCTCATAAACGTTTTAAACAAAAAAATTTATCCACTACGAAAACCAAGCGAAATGGAAAGAACAATCTTAAAAATAGTGGATAAAAATTTATTAAGAGGATGGTAAGAACAATGTAAGAACTAAATTGAGGACAGGAGAATTCTTACGTGTTTCTAACATATTTCTAACGTAATTATTAAATTTTTTTCTTATTCTGTTTTACATATGGCAAAATATGGAAAAGAAGCTCAAAAGTCAGTTGAACGCGCAATGCATAAATTCAAAAGAAGAAAACTTAAGAGCGGAAATTCAGAAAAAGTCGTAAAGAGCCGAAAACAAGCAATAGCCATTGGTCTTTCCGAGGCAAGAGAAAAAGGTGCCCGGATTCCCTACTCGCGATAAGTTGTTAGCCGACAAATATGTATTATAATAAGAGCGACATGCTCAAAACCATACTTGTTGTAGAAGATGAGGAAGAGATTAGGAATTATCTCAAAGGTTTACTGCGTGAGAATGGATATGCCGTCATGACAGCCTCTGATGGAGCAGTGGCGCTTCGTGTTTTTCATAAAACCCCCCCCGATTTAGTAGTGCTTGATCTTAATCTGCCTACTGTAAGCGGTGAAACAGTTTGTATTGAAATTAAAAAAGACAATCCGGAAATTCCCGTAATAATGCTAACAGCCAAAGCAAAAAGTACCGACGTGCTTTCTGGATTTAAACTTGGAGCTGATGACTACGTTGCAAAGCCTTTTCTTGGTGACGAACTTCTTGCACGCATAAAAGCTCGATTAAAGGTTATGGGGAAGACAGACACTGCATTGAAAGTCGAAGATTTAGAATTAAATACTACTACGTTTGAAGTAAAGAGAAAGGGAAAGTTAATCCCGCTTACCCAGAAAGAATTCGAACTACTGCATTACTTTATGTTAAATAAAGGCCGCGTGCTTACCCGGGATATGATTTTGAATAAGGTCTGGTTGTACTCACCCGATATAGAATCAAGAGTGGTTGATGTGTATGTGGGTTATCTGAGAAAAAAAATTGACAGTGGCCACAAAAAAAAGCTAATCCAATCTCTCCGCGGCTTTGGTTATGTCATAAAGGAAAGCTAACTCTCTCCTTCCAGATTCCTACATTCTTTGATGCATATAGACTATTGAAAGGTTTTGATAGAAAGTATAAATTAATTCCATATGGTAACAGCTGGTAAAAATAACACTGAATCTGATACAATTGACGTTATGGAAGAAAGCACTGCCTTGGATGAAAAGTGTCCAAAATGCGGAAGTCCACTCGTGTTGGCAACAACCAAAACAGGGAAAAGGTTAAAGCGTTGTTCAACAAACGTGTGGGATAAGGAGACTCGTACGTCTTCGGGTTGTGATTATGTAGAGTGGATGAAAGGTGAGACTCAAGAACTGGATGAGGATTGTCCTACATGTGGATCTAAGCTTGTTCTCTATACTTCGGCAGCAGGAAAAAAGCTTAAGAAATGCTCAACAAACACATGGAATAAAGAGACGCGATCTTCAGAAGGATGTAACTTCGTCCAATGGATGTAAATCAATAGCCTTCGAATTCTTCTACCTTTACGTGCTCCTGCGGGATGTTTGATCTAAGAAGCATGTTCTTTAGTATTTCAACCATTTGAGGAGGCCCTGCACTGTAAAAAATTGCATCTGAAGGATTAGGGACATATTTTTTGATCATCTCAAGAGACACATGATCTTTTTCTCCTTTCCAATTCTCATCCCTGGTAATAATAGGTATGAGTTTAAAATTTTGATTTATCTCACCAACCTTCTTTAATTCTTCTAAATATGACATTTCCTTTAATGAGGGACTGGAATAGAACAGAATTATGTTTCGAGGAGATTTTTCAAACGCTTCTTGTAAGGCTATACTACGAAACGGAGTTATGCCAATTCCTCCGGCAAGAAAAACTACCAAACTTTCTAGTTTATCTAAAACAAATGATCCCATCGCCTCAGTAATTTCTACTTCACGCCCAAGTTTATACGAGCTAAGTTTTTGTTTCAGCTGTGTGCCCCGTATCCTCGTGGTAACCGCAAGATGTTTTTCGTAAGGAGCACTGGATAAAGTAAAAAAGTGTCTTGTCTCTTTTTCATCTGTACTTTCCAGATCTAAAATGCGCAGTACTATAAATTGACCTGCTTTATGCTTGTAACCTATTGGCTTTTCAAATTTGAAAACTACTGTTTCATGAGCGACGGTTTGTTTATGCTGGAGTTTTACTCTGTAGACTTTGGGAGGCATGGAGTAATTATAATAGATTGCCGTAGAATGAAATTTTCTTAATGGTTTTTTGAAAAGAGTCGTTCGTTTTTCCTAAGAAGTTTTTCTTTTTCCGCATAACCCAAAGAAGATTTTTTGAGAGCTTTTTCTATAATTTCAATGGTCTGGTCATAGGTGGTTTTATTAACCGGATAAGGAATTCCATCCTTTCCTCCGAATGCATATGAATACCTAATAGGATCATCATATGAGGGCTTTGCACCAAAGACAACCTCGGAGACAAGAGTGAGGGCTCGTATTGTTTTAGGACCGACTTTAGGAGTCATGAGTACACCTTCAAAATCAGTCGACGATTTTTCAACAACGTTTCTTATCCCCTCTTCAAGCCGCTTCGTAAAAAGCTCAGGTACTCCGGAGTTTTTTAATTTGTTCAAGCTCTCCTGATTAAATTGCTGATGATTGACAGGATGATCTGTAAAATCACGACTTGATAGATCCAACAGGGTTAATTGATCCTCATGTTTTTTAATTCTTTTTATTTCATAGAACAATTCTTTTTTATATTTTACTAATTCTACCGTACCCTGGCGGTTCGGGACACTTTTTGCTGAGGAGAGATTGAGGACTTTTGGCATGGTGATCTCCGACTGTATTGCGGTATGGGGTTCTATGGTCAAATTTTTAATATGCTTAGAGTACCAATGATAACGTCTCGCGCGGCCAACCTCTATATTCATTCCTTGTTGAACGACTGCCCACCCGCCTTGTTTAGAAAACAAAAAGTTATGATGATATAGTTGAAAACCGTCTTGCACGAGTGCAGAATCTACTTTTGCCGTTAACTTTGATAAATACGCATATCTTTTAGCAGTAGTATCGGATAAATTTATACGTTCTCCCCATTGCATAATCTGATCAGGAGTTTTTTTTGAAGTCTTTCCTTTACCGCCTGTGACAAAAACACCTAATTCCTGCTCACGTCCACGCAGAGCCTCTTTTAATGCTCCCATCGTGGTTGTAGTTAGTCCGGATGCATTCCAATCAAACGCGAGTAGGGAGCCGAATGCCTGAAACCATACAGGATCGGAGAGTCTTTCTAAGAATTTATCGGGCCCGAATCTTTCAACAATAGCTACAGTAATTATGCTGCCTAGCTTGACCATTCTTTCAAATAGCCATGGAGGGCACCTTCCATAGTCAAGGGTAAATGTTGCGACACCTCGTTTCATACTAATATTGTATCAATCTGACAAGCAGTATAATATATATGCTTATGCGTGGAAAAAACCTAAAAGGAAAGTTAATGCTCCTTACTGTGCTCGTTGTACTTTTTGGGTTATTTATAACCGTTAAGTTTTTTTTCCTTGATAAGCAGAACGAATTTGGCAGCCTGAAGGTTTTGTCCTCGCCGGGATCAACCGTATTTCTCGACAATGTCGCAGTCGGAAAAACCACTCCCTTCGAAACCAAGGTAAAGATAGGGGAATATCTCATCAAATTAATACCTCAAGGAGAGGCTACCCAAAGCGCGTCATGGCAGGGAAGAGTTAGAATAAATAAGAATGCCTTAACCTACGTTAACCGCGAATTGGGTAGTTCTGACGTCACCTCGGCAGGAGAAATATTTACGGTCACAAAAATGGAAACTTCTCCAAAAAACAAAAACTACGGAGAGCTGTATGTGGAGACTGACCCCACGGGTGCCATAGTTTATCTAGATAACGATGAAAAAGGGGTAGCGCCAATTCTTCTCGGCGACATAATTCAGGGGACACATGAGCTAAAGATTTTCCTGCCGGGATTTTTTCCAAGGATTACGAAGATAAACATTGAGGCAAAATACCGGATAACAGGACTGATAAAACTCGCCATAGATCAGTCTCAAAAAAGAGCGAGTGATTCGGGATCTCTCAAGAAGGCAAGCGATGCGACCGAAAGTGCAAAACTAAGCCAGAAAGAAATCGTAATTAAAGACACACCAACCGGTTTTTTAAGAGTCCGCACAGAGCCAAGTACTACGGCGTCGGAGGCTGCACAGGTTAAACCCGGTGATAGATACTCTGTGGTTGAGGAGCAGGACAGTTGGTACAAGATCGAATATCAGGAGGGAAAGGAAGGTTGGGTTTCTTCAGAATACGCAGAAGTCCCTTAGTCTTGCTTTTTTTCTTTCCAAATTACCTTGTTGTAGAGTATATAAGAGTAAGGTATTACTATAAAAGCCAGTAGGAAAATCTTATAAAGGTACCAGTATTTTTTACCAAAAAAAGTAGCCAGAAGTTCAATTCCTCCTGCCTGTATGATCAAACTTCCTGTAGAAATGACGTTAAACTTAACAAACTTACTAAAATATAAAGACGCACGCGCCTCAAGTTTTTTGTGGGAAAAACTCCAAAAATTATTAAAGAGAAAGTTGGAAATAATCGCTGTTTCTGCAGAGATTAATGTTGCAAGCCAAAGATATGCGTAGAGTCTTTCAATTAGAATATATGAAAGTCCAAAGTCCAAAACGGCGCCTATTAGACCAACTATTACATAACGAATAAAAGAAGATTTGGTAAAGACATAAAAGAGAGTCTCAGCTATATATTGACCGGAGTTAATCTTTGAAGTTCCGTATTTCCTATCCAAAAAGTGAATTGGAATTTCCTTAACCTTTGCTTTTCGCTTGAGAGCTTTATCCAATAGAGCCACCTGAAAGACATATCCTGAATAATTAGACAGTTCCGGTGTAATCTCGCGTACGATCCATGTTTTCATAGCACGAAATCCCGAGGTCCAGTCGGTGATAGATAGTTTCATCATTCCGAAACGTACAATTAAATTTCCAAGTACGGAGAAGAGCTTTCTGTGAAAAGCCCAGTCTTTTGGAATAGAACCGTCTTTAATATATCTTGCCCCGATCACAAAATCAGCTCCTTCATCAATTGTATTTAGAAATACCGGAATTTTTTCAGGCGAGTGTGAAAAGTCTGCATCCATCTCGAAGATAACGTCCGGCTCTAGATTCTTAAGAGCGTGAGTGAAGCCTGCAATGTATGCTTTACCCAATCCTTCCTTTGGAGTCTCGAGAAGCTTGAGATCCTCACGTACACTTTTGCTTTTTTTTACAATTGCGGCAGTTCCATCGGGCGAACTGCTGTCTACAACCAGAATTGTAAGCTCCCATTGTTTTAGTTTTTTTTGTTGCTCAAAAATTTCCTCGATAAGTCTTCCGATATTTTTTGACTCGTTATACGTGGGAAGAATGACAACCGCCTTTTTCATATTAGCTGCTTTTAACATAGTCGATCATTTTTTTGATTCCAGTTTCAAGAGAAGTTTTTGGTTCCCAATCAAGTATTTTCTTAGCTTTTCTTAAATCCGGACGTCTTTTTAGGGGATCATTTTGCGGAAGATCCTCAGACATAATAATTTGGCTTGATGAGCCAGTGAGTTTTTTGACAAGCTCAGCATATTCCAAGACCGTATGTTCTTCAGCAGAACCAAGATTTATTATTTCACTCCGGGCTTTATCGGAAAATGCAAATTTCACAAGTCCTTCGACCATGTCATCTACGTAACATAATGCTCTGGTTTGTTTCCCGTCCCCGAATATTGTAATCGGTTTATTCTCAAGAGCTTCTACAATAAACGTAATAATCATCCGCATATCGTTTTTTAGCATTCCCGGACCATAAGTATTGAATATCCGGGCAATTCTTGTATCGACTTTTTTGACTCTTGAGAAATAGGCCGTTAACGTTTCTCCGAATCTCTTAGCTTCGTCGTAAACCGATCGGGGTCCCGTAGTGGAGACGTTTCCATTATAGCTTTCTTCCTGAGGGTGTTTCTCAGGATCACCATAAACCTCCGAACTTGATGAATAAAGAAAGATTGCTTTGTCTTCTTCAGCCTTTTTTAATACGTTTAGCGTACCTACGGTGTTTGCCATCATGGTTTCCATAGGAAGCGCGTGGTAGCTGATTTTGCTGTGGTGATTTGGGGATGCCGGTGATGCAAGATGGAAGATGATATTAAATATGCCTATATCTGAAGGGAGGGGATTGGTTACATCGTGATTAACAAATCTAAAATTCTCATGCTGAGTCAGGTTTTTTATACCCTTATCGGTACTGGTGAGTAGATTATCCGCACAGACTACTTCGTGATTTTCACTAACGAGGCGACTGCAAAGATGAGAGCCAATAAATCCTGCACCGCCGGTCACTAAGAATCTCATACATTTCTTCCGACTCCAAAATAGGAAAAGCCAAGTTTATCCATCTTTACCGGATCATAGATGTTGCGTCCGTCGAAAATGAGAGGGTTCTTCAACTGCTCCTTAACTTTTTCAAGATTAATCTGTTTAAATTCATTCCACTCCGTAAGAATACACAGAGCATCGGCGTTTCTTAGGGCATCATAAGGATCATTTACGTACTCGATGGTATCTGAGAATTTTGCCTTGATGTTTCTCATTGCCTCTGGATCATGCACGGAAAGCTTAAATCCTTTATCAAGAAGGGCTTGAAGTAAATATAATGAAGGCGCAAATCTTATATCATCGGTGTTTGGTTTAAATGCAAGCCCCCATATCGCAATTTTGCCCTTTGAGATCTTCGAAAGAATTCTTTGTAGAAAATTCTGTTGCGCTGTAAGATTGATTTCTTCTACCTTCTGGAGTAGAGAAGTGTCAATCCCCATTGATTTTCCGTTGTCAATTAGCGCTTTGACGTCTTTTGGCAAACAAGAACCTCCATATCCGATACCGGGGTATAGAAATGCGCGTCCTATTCTATTATCAAGACCTACGGCGTCCATCACTCTTTCAACATCCGCTCCTGTCTTTTCGCAGTAAAAGGATATAAAGTTTGCAAAAGAAATTTTGGTTGCAAGCATTGCATTCGACGCATACTTTATAAGCTCAGCCGAAGCAAGATTAGTGACAATTCTTTTTCCATTGATGGGTTTGTGAAGTTCAAGGAGCATTGAAACTGCTTTTTTCGAGTCGGATCCGATTACCACACGGTCCGGGTTTAAGGTATCGTAGATGCCAGTTCCTTCGCGAAGAAATTCCGGGCAGGAAGCGATGAGGACCTCCGCCTTTCTACCCTTTAACTTTGCAACGATTTCCTCGACCTTTTTATTGGTTCCCACAGGAACGGTGCTTTTGCAAGATAGTACGGTTACGCCGTCTTTGAGATGTTTGGCAATTTTTTCTGCAACCTCAAATACGGTAGTGAGGTCTGCCTCACCTGTTTCTTTGGGAGGCGTTCCCACTGCTATAAATACAATATCAGATTCGGGGATTGCATTTTCATAACTATCGGTAAAGAATATTCTTTTGGCTTTCAAGTTCTTCTCCAAAAGTTCTTTCAGGCCTGGCTCATATATAATAGGATCACCGTTTTTTAATCTTTCGAGCTTCTCCTTTGTGTGCCCTACGACCCATACTTTATTTCCAAAGTCGGCAAAAACACATGCGGTGACCAAGCCTACGTATCCATGACCTATGAAGGTAATCGTCATAAAGTTCAATCTTACTTGAAAACTAGGGCAATTTCAATTTTATCATTGACCCTCTGCGGCTGATTTTTGAGGGATTTGATCGCGAATAATCTTTAGGCCTTCGTCCAAAGACTTCATTTTCCAGAAATTATTTTTCTTACTTTTTATAACTGATTTTTTTGAACGTATTTTGTTTCCTTTGTAAAACTCATCGTAAGTCGACTTACCGATAAGAGAGTCATTCAGTTTGAAAGCTTGAGCGATCTTTAGAGCAGTTTCGTAAGGAGTATAACTTTCTGAGCCGACGATATGAAATATTTCATTCGAAAAATTTGTGAAGAGATGTTTCAGCGAAAAGGCCACGTCATCAATGAAGGTGGGGGTAATCATTACATCCGTTATCATAGTAAGTTTGTTTCCATCCTCAAGATGAGATTTGATTCCTCTGACAAGATCCTTTTTTTGATCAAAGATGGCTCGATAGGGATATGATATCCTGACAATCATTCCATCATCTTTAATGATCCTTTCACCTTCATATTTGGTCTTCGCATACCATCCGATTGGATTAGGATCTGAATCTTCAAAATACGGGGGATTTTTTCCGTCAAAGACAAAATCTGTGGAGATGTAAATAAACTTCTTCCCTTTATCTTTCGTGGCATTAAATACGTTTTCGGTACCCGTAACATTTATTTGTTCGCACAGGTCTCTTTCCTTTTCCGCCTGATCTACGTTGGTGTATCCGGCCAGATGAAGCATGATATCAAAGTCATTCTTATCTACAAAATCCTTAACGCTGACAGCATCCGTAATATCTACGTGTGATTGCAAAAGGGGTATAAAGCTAAAATCCTTGTACAGAAGTTCTTGGATTCTTGAACCTACTAGTCCTGTTGAGCCTGTGATCGCGATTTTGAGCATAGACTTATAAAGAGTATTGTTGGTCGTAATATTTTTTGTACTCACCAGACTTCACATGTTTCCACCAGTCTTGATGTTCGGTATACCATTTAACTGTTTCTTCCAGGGCATGATCGAAGTTGTGTCTGGGCTGCCATCCGAGTTCATTCTTAATCTTGCTCCAGTCAACGCTGTACCTTCGGTCATGACCGGGTCTGTCTTTAACGTATTCGACTGCAGTTTTATCTTTCCCCATAAGCTTTAAAATTTTCTCCACCACTTCCTTATTGGAAATATCCTGTGTCAGTCCCCCTATAAGGTAAGTTTCACCGACTTTACCTTTTTGAAGAATTGTGTCGATTCCTTCACAGTGATCTTCAACATACAGCCAGTCCCGCACATACAAACCGTCGCCGTATATAGGTACTTTCTTGCCCTCAAGGATATTTGTGATGGCAAGAGCTATCAGCTTTTCCGGAAATTGATAGGGACCGAAATTATTGGAACAATTGGAAATAGTGATGGGTAATTGATATGTTTCTGAAAAAGCACGGACTAAATGATCTGACGAAGCCTTTGAAGCAGAGTAGGGGCTTCGTGGATCATACGGAGTTTTTTCTGTAAACTTTTCCTTTGATTCCAAGGCAAGGCTTCCAAATACTTCATCGGTTGAAATGTGGTGAAAGCGCTTCACTTTGTGCTTCAGGGATGCTTTAAGTAGGACATAAGTACCCTCAATATTGGTCTTAATGAAAGGATCAGGATCCAAAATTGATCTGTCTACATGTGAATCTGCAGCAAAATGTACGACGGTATCGACATTCTTAAGAATCTTGTCAACTACCTCAGGATCACAGATGTCACCTTGTACGAAACTGTAGTTTGAATTTTCCCTAACGCTTTCAAGATTTTCAAGATTTCCTGCGTACGTAAGTTTGTCAAGATTGACTATTTGATCCTCAGGATGCTTCTTGAGCCAGTATTGTACGAAGTTAGATCCGATAAATCCGGCGCCGCCTGTAACAAGGATCTTCATACTCAAATTGTACCACGAAGAGAGGATTAATTTGATTTTTTGAGGCGTTCTAGAAAGGGTTTATTTATAAGATTTTCCAGAACCAGCCATCTCTTCTTTTTCACGGTATGGGGCACATTATCGCTCATTACTTTGGTAGCCGCGGTCATTGGCCTTGCCGAGTACATTGAAAGATAGGCTTTTTCGTAGCCGACTTTTTGTACAAGTTTTACCGTGTTTTTGAATTCCTCATCTGTTTCGTCACAAAAACCCACGATAATATCGGTTGTAAATTTAATTTCTGGAATTTTCTCCCTCATTTTTGTAACGATGTTTAAATAATCCTTCCGAGAATACCAGCGGTTCATTCTTTTTAAGACGCTATTATCACCCGACTGAACCGGTAGATGAATAGTCCTAGTGATATTTTTATATCTTGCTATCACATCAACAAGCTCGTCCGAAAAATCCCATGGGTTGGATGAATAAAAATCAATTTTTTCAAAACCAAGTTCTGCTACAGCCTTTAGTAAATAGGGGAATAGTGTGGGAATTCTATATCTGCCAAGATGTTTAACGTAGACCGGCTCTATAAGTTTCCCGTTTAATTTAAACTCAATTTTAACTCTAGGAACAGCAAGGTCTTTTTTTTGAAAATAAGTTTTGTCGAGATCTCTTACTGTCTGAATATTTTTTTCCCCTACTAAAAGATCTGCACCATAGGAGTTTACATTTTGACCCAGTAGCGTGACATGAGAATAACCTTTTAGTTTAAGCTCCTCGCATTCGTTCAAGACATCTTCAAAAGGCCTGCTTATCTCGCGGCCTCGGGTGAAAGGAACCACACAAAAAGTACAGAAATTATTACAGCCATTAGAGATCGGTACCCATGCTCGTTTATTCTCGGTTCTTACCGGAGCCAGATCAAAGCCTACTTCCTCGATCGGCATAAATTCGTCTGCATCGGGCATACTTTTTCTGACTTTTTTGAGAAAAATTCCGCTCTTATCGCGGAAAGCAATTCCTACCATGCAGCCCGTGACTACGATCTTGAAAAACTCATTTTTCTTACTCTTTGCGCGCTTTAGTTTTCCAAGGTTGTGAACCAGGCCATAGACCCTATTTTCAGCAGACTCCCGCACCATGCAGGTGTTTATGATGACATAATTTGCTGTTTTATAACTGCTTGCAGGAGTTAAGCCGCGGCTTTGAAATGCGGAAGCGATACGTTCGGAGTCAGATACATTTTGTTGGCATCCAAATGTTTTTATGAAAAATTTCATAGCAGAGATAAATTGGCAGATTTTATTATACTTTATCGAAGTGTTTTTTCTTAAGCTGTTCGATAATAAAAACAAATACGATGAGCAGAAGTGCCACCATAGAAAAAGCGATTAATTTTTCGGGTCCTTTAAGAAACAGACTTGCCACTCCGAAAACAAAGGTTATGAGCCAGTAAAATGCGGCGATTCTTCTTCTCCCCCAACCGATCTCAAGGAGCCTATGATGAAAATGTCCCCAGTCAGCTCGGAAGGGAGATTGTTTGTTTTTAACTCTTCGTATGATGGTATAAACCGCATCCAGCATTGGTACCGCAAGAATAAGTAGCGCCGTACCAATCTTTCCAAACGATAGAATAGAAAGAATTCCCAGCCAAAATCCTGCAAGCGCTCCTCCTCCATATCCGGGCATGATTTTCTGCGGATACATGTTAAAAGGAAGAAATCCCAGATAAGCGCCCGCAATGACAAAGGAAAGAAGCATGACGGTCTGGGTTGAAATATCATGGGTAATAAATCTTTGGGAAAGAAGTCCTAAGAAAATTGCCGCGATTCCTACAAAACCGGGAAGTTGTCCATCGACACCCTTGCTCCAGTTGACCATGTTAGTAGTCCATACGAGCCAGATAATAGCAAGAATGTCCGCGACAACCAGAATAGTTCGTTTTTCTCCAAAGAGCTCGAATGTTGCACGCCACTGATCAAGTCGTATAACCTCACCAAACGGATTGGAGACAAAAGGAATACCCAGTCCAAATCCAATTACTAGTGTTGCAATCAACAGATTTGCAACAAACCGTCCGTACGGTGATAGATCAAAGTAATCGTCCAGGAGTCCAACTATAACCAAAGCCAGACTCGCAAGAATAATTCCAACAAGAATTTTATTCAACGGAATAAAAAGCAGGGTTGAAATGAGAAAGGCAAGAAATATTGGAGCGCCTCCTCCGCGTGGAACTTTCCCTTTATGGGTATGCGCCGGGTGACTGCTTTTTTTTGAATCGGTGACAACTTCCAATTTTTTCGCCGCAATTATCGTCGGGATGGTAAAAAGAAATGAGAGAACAAAAGTCGTAAGAAAAACTATATAAGGA
>CAYGGJ010000014.1:0-16254 GCA_964349415.1 uncultured Gammaproteobacteria bacterium
ATTCCATGCGGTCCATACCCAACCCCGGGCGGCAATACCGGTTGCCTTTATGTCCTTTTTGAAAGTCTCAAAAGATCCGAAGTCTTTTTTAATTTGAGCGGCAACGTCTCCAGAGGGTTGTCCGCCTTTCCCCCCGAGATGGGCAAAATATATCTCATGGTTTATAATCCCTCCCCACGCAAACGAAATTTCCACTTTCAGAGCACGGATTTTTGAATATACTTGATTTGCCTTTTCGTAATCCTCGTCTTTTAAGGAAGAAAGTGTTTCGTTTATTTCGTTATATTTATTTACATACCCTTGATATAGCTTTAGGTGTTCTTCAATAGTTTTTTTTGAGATGCCGTTCATAGACATCAATGAGTCACTAAATGTTTTCGCTACTCTTTTTTGTAATTCCATGTGGTTATTCTGAACTTGATTCAGACTCTTAGTGGGATCCTGAAATAAACTCAGGATGATTAACTGTTATTCGACGATAAGTTTTCCGGTCATTGTTTTATGACCTTTTCCACAAAGGACTGAGCAGAAGAATGTAAATTCGCCTTTTTTACTTGCTACAAACTCTACAGTTGTTTCTTTCCCGGGTTCGAGCGTACTGTTTACATTAAATTCAGGTATTGCGATACCGTGATCCACATCGGTGCTCTTAATCTTTAGTCTTACTGTGTCGCCCTCTTTGACTGTGACCGACGCAGGAATGAATTCCCATTGCTTTGCTTCCATTGAGATCTCCTTTACTTCACCTTTTTGCATAGCGGCAGTAGGCTCTTCGTTAGTTGGAGATTCTGTCACAGTAGCCTGCATTTGACCGTTATTTTGATTGGTTTTTGATTGTGAGTAGAAGAACGCGGCTGCTCCTAGAACTACAACGACAAGTATTACGAGTATTGCATTTTTCATATTGGAGCTCCTATTCTACCCCTCTTCTTCTCAATTTGTCAACCCAACAAGTCCGGCCTTTTTTTTAGGGTTTCTTCAAAGGCTTTCTTGAGTCTCCACTCTTCGATCTTTTTGTGATCACCCGATAAAAGCACTTCCGGCACTTTCTTTCCTTGAAACTCTTCCGGCCGGGTATAGTGAGAATATTCCAAAAGCCTCACTGTCTTTTTTCCTTCTTTCTTTAATTTCTCTAGTGTTTTGTCTTGCGTTAGTTTTAACAACAAATCTATTTCGACTTCAAAAAAACTTTCTTGCTTCGTTGCTTCTTCTTTTTTTAAGACTCCGGGTAGCAACCGCACTACTGCATCGACTATCATGGCGGCAGATAATTCTCCACCCGTCATTACAAAATCACCCACTGAAGTTTCTTCATCTATGAAATCCACGACTCTTTCATCGGCTCCCTCATAATGTCCGGCAATTATTATCAAATGCTCAAGTTTTGAAAATTCTTCCGCCTTTTTTTGATTAAATTGCTCTCCTTTTGCTGAAGTGAGCAGGACTTTTGAATTCCTACTTTTTATACTGCCTATTGCTTTTGAGAGTACATCAACCCTCATCACCATGCCCGCTCCTCCACCATAAGGCCTATCATCAACTGATCCGTATGAATCGTTTGAAAATTCCCGAAGATTTACGAATTCTATCTCGACCAAATTTTTTTCTTTTGCACGTTTTATGATACTCTCCTCAAAAAAACCAGAAATCATGTTGGGAAAAAGCGTCACAATGCTGATTTTCATGTTTATATTATAGTTGACAAAGAAAACTTAAGGAGTATACTGATTCAGTTTTCATATGCCAGAAATTGATAGAAGCCTCGTTGTCGGATCAGGAGGACGAGAATATGTCCTTACAAAACGGTTGCTTGGCGCAAATCGTCAAGTTATCGTAGCGCCGGGTAATGCCGGGACGGGTCGATTACTGGGAGCCACCAACCGTGATATTTCAGTCAAGGATATTGACGGAATCTTAAGAACTGCCAATGACGAACAGGTCAAACGAATTGTTGTAGGACCGGAAGCGCCGCTTGAACTTGGACTTGTTAATGCCGCGCTAGAGGCAGGACTTCCAATATTTGGACCCACTAAAGAAGGGGCCCAGTTAGAAACTAGCAAGGCGTGGGCAGTAGAGTTTATGAGAAGACATGGAATTCCTCATGGCGCTACTAAAATATTTGCAGATTTTAGCAAAGCTGGAGAATACTTAGATCACGTTGGATGGAAAGATGTTGTAGTAAAGGCAGACGGCTTAGCTGCAGGAAAAGGTGTGATCGTACCTGATTCTGAAGAGGAGGCGCATAATGCTTTGAAGCGCATGATGGTAGATAAAGAATTTGGAGATGCTGGAAAAACGGTTCTTATCCAAGAAAGACTTTATGGACCAGAGGTTTCAATTTTTGTTTTCACTGACGGGATCACTGCAGTTCCTATGCTTCCCGCTCAAGATTACAAAAGACTACTGGATGGGAATAAAGGACCAAATACAGGAGGTATGGGATCTTTCGCACCTAGCCCATTAGTTAACGGAGAATTATTTTCACAAATTCACAAAGATATTACGATTCCTACTGTCACTGGTCTTAGTGAAGAAGGAATCAAGTATGTCGGAATCATTTACCTTGGACTAATTCTGACTTCCGATGGTCCAAAAATGATTGAGTATAATGTACGTTTTGGAGATCCGGAAATACAATCCCTTCTGCCTACTTTTTCACGTCCTCTTGGTGCCACCATAGATCATTGCATTAATGGCACGCTCGACCCAAAACATGTAGCCCATCACCCGGATCTGCAGGGGGTATCCGTAGTAGTAGCCTCTGAAGGTTATCCGGATAATCCACAAACAGGCGTTCCAATTTTAGGTCTAGACAGCATAAAAGATCCTTCTGTTACTATTGATCACGCCGGAACCAGTGAGGACGAACATGGAGAGATCGTAACCAGTGGTGGCCGAGTACTCGCAGTTTCAGCTACTGCAGAGACGAGGGAAAAAGCTGCCGAAAAAGCGTATTCGGCAATAGGAAAAGGCGGCGTACATTTCGAAGGAATGCAATATCGTAAGGATATCGGTACGATATATGAAGCATGAAGAAAATAATACTCTCGTTTATCCGTTTTTATCAAAAAACTTCTGTTTTTCACATTGGCCTTCTGTCGAAGCTTTTCATGACTGATAATATCTGCCGTTTCACACCACGCTGCTCAGAATATACCTATCAGGCAATAAATAAATATGGAACGGGGAAAGGCCTATGGTTAGGATTGAAACGAATCTCCCGTTGTCATCCATGGAATAAGGGCGGCTACGATCCTCTACGTTAGCACTCTCTTGACATATCTGCTAAATGAGTATAAAATATCTGCATGCAGATGAATTATCAGCCTCCGGAGGATACAAAAAATCCACTAGAGCAGTTCTCAATAAACCTCACTTCTCTTGCAAAAGAAGGGAAGCTTGATCCTGTAATCGGGCGCGATGAAGAAATTCGACGCGTCATGCAGATTCTTTCACGCCGTACTAAAAATAATCCGGTGCTTTTGGGTGATCCCGGTGTGGGAAAAACTGCTATTGTTGAGGGTTTAGCTCAAAGAATTATTAACGGTGACGTTCCCGACACCTTGAAGAATAAAGAGGTTCTGACTCTCGACCTTACAGGACTGCTTGCTGGAGCAGCTTACAGAGGATCTTTTGAAGAACGGTTAAAGAAAATCTTAGATGCCATAGAAAAAGCAGTGGGAAAATATATCCTTTTTATTGACGAACTTCATACCTTAGTTGGTGCAGGTGGCGCGGAAGGTGCGGTTGATGCAGGAAACATTCTCAAGCCTGCATTAGCTCGCGGAAAACTACGCGCGATCGGCGCTACCACCGTACGGGAATACCGACAATATATTGAAAAAGATCCTGCGCTTGAGAGACGTTTTCAGCCTGTTTTTGTTGAAGAGCCGTCAACCGAGGATTCCGTAGCGATACTCCGCGGCCTTAAGGAAAAATACGAAATTCATCACGGAATAAAAATTACCGACGATGCAATAATTGCAGCAGTTAATCTTTCGGTGCGCTATATTGCCGACCGTTTTCTTCCGGATAAAGCAATCGACCTTATTGATGAGGCGGCTGCTGCGGCAAAAATTGAAATAGAGTCTCTTCCTACAGAACTCGACCAGATTAAGCGAAGAATTACACAACTGGATATAGAGCTTTCAGCATTAAAAAAAGAAAAGGGTCTGGAAACACGTAAGAAAACTCTTGACGAGGAAAGGAAAAAGCTTCAAGAAAAATTCGACGGATTCGAAACCAAATGGCAAGTGCAAAAGAAGATAATAACCGAGCTTCAAAAAACCAGGGCCGAGCTCGATAAATTAAAAGCAGAGCTTGAAAAAGCAGAGCGTGAAGTTCTTTTGGATAAGGCCGGTGAAATAAAATATGGAAAACTTCCCGCTGTAGAAAAAAAATTAAAAGAGCTTGAAGAAAAATGGAAAAAGATTCCGGCTCAAGAGAGACTTCTTAAAGAAGAAGTGGCCGAAGAGGATATAGCCCAGATTGTAGCGCGCTGGACCGGCATTCCGGTTACCAGACTTTTATCTACGGAGTCAGACCGCCTTGCCAAACTGGAGGAAGAATTGAAGCTCAGGGTTATCGGTCAGGATCACGCCTTGCACGGGATAGCCAACGCAATCCGTAGATCACGTGCGGGGCTATCAGAAGAACATAAGCCGATCGGTTCTTTTCTTTTCTTGGGTCCCACCGGTGTAGGAAAAACAGAAACGGCAAAAGCACTCGCCTTCTCTTTGTTCAATGATGAAAAAGCTATGATCCGAATCGACATGAGTGAATATCAAGAGTCTCACTCCGCAGCCCGTCTGATCGGGGCACCTCCTGGATATGTCGGTTATGAAGAAGGTGGACAATTAACAGAAGCCGTGAGAAGAAAGCCATATTCAGTAATCCTTTTTGACGAGATAGAAAAGGCGCATCCACAGATCTTCAATATTTTTCTGCAAATTCTTGATGACGGACGCCTTACTGACGGACGTGGCAGAGTAGTTAATTTTGAAAATGCCATTATTATCTTGACCTCAAACCTTGGAAGCAATCTTGTAACAAAAAATGTAAAAGACAAAGAGAAAATTATTATGGATGAAGTAAGTCGTCATTTTAAACCGGAGTTTATCAATCGTTTAGATTCATTGATCATTTTTAATCCGCTTACTCCTGATATGATCGCAAAAATTGTCGATCTTCAAATAAAGGAGGTTCGAGATCGTCTTACGAAACAGGGATTGAAACTTGAAATTTCAGAAACAGTTAAAAAACATCTTAAAGCGGTTGGATTTGATGAAGTTTATGGCGCACGCCCATTAAAAAGAACCATTAATGAGATTATAGTAGATGAAATCGCACTTCAAATAATTGAAGGTAAGATAAGGGCGCAAGATACTGTAATGGCAGATCTAAAACAAGGAAAAATCCAGATATCCGCTAAAAAACCTAATTAAAACTTATTTTATTCTTCCACGGACTGTTGTGGGTCTGTGCCGTGGTGTTGAAGGAACTATTGGTCTTTGGCAATCTGCAGATTTTGCCGGTCTTAAGGCTTCATCTATGTGGGCGTCTAAATCCCTTTCTTTATCCCAAATCTTCCCCTGCCTCTCAAGAGTTTCAGTAGATGCTCTATGAGGAACAACTCTTGCAGCCGGATATATCACCAGATCTCTAAAACTCGGTCCAAACCCTCCTCTTTCAGCCATAATCCAACCCTTATAACTAAGGTTTATCACCTATTTGTGGAGGATGCAAGTGTAGATTTACAGAGCTTTTCTGATTTTCTCCGCCATTTGCTCCATTTCTTCATTACCGGGTTTTTTCGTTAAATTTTCTTCGGGTATCACTCTTCCCTCTTTTATGGATTCGTAACGTGGAATAATATGTATGTGGGCATGAGGAATAATACCGTGTGTAAAATACTGCATCCACTCGGGATTGAGAGCCTTTTTCATTGCAATTAGAATTTTGTTTGCTACACCCCAGTATTTTTCAAACGGTTCAACCTCATAAACCCATTGATAATGTTTTTTAGGAATGATCAATGTATGCCCCTTTGAGACCGGAAAGACATCGAGAATGGCAATAAAGAAATTATCCTCATAGATTCTGTAAGATGGGAGTTCTCCTTTTACAATTTTGCAGAAAATACAATCTAACATAGGTTGTATAATTATATCATCATGGACAAATCTCTCAATGAAGCTGCAAAGAAAGTAGTATCAAAAACCATTCTGGCTGCAGACGAAAGCAGCGGAACTATAAAAAAAAGGCTTGCTTCAATTGGTGTGACGTCAACTCCTGAGATTAATAGAAAATACCGACAAATTCTTTTTACATCACCCGGCGTAGAAAAATATGTCAGCGGCGTAATTTTATATGATGAAACCATACGTCAAGCTACCGATAACGAAGTTCCTTTTCCCAAGCTTCTTTCTGAGAAAAAAATAGCGCCCGGAATAAAGGTAGATCAAGGCACGGTAAAATTTTCAGAAGATAAGGTAGACACTTATACACAGGGGCTTGAAGGTCTAGAGAAACGTTTGACTGAGTACAATAATTTTCAGGCTAGGTTTGCCAAGTGGAGAGCAGTATATGTTATCGCGGACGCCTCTCCTTCTCCGGAGGCTTTGGAAAGGAATGCTGAGAATCTTGCTTTGTATGCCAAAGCTTGTCAAAATGCAGGAATCGTGCCGATTGTCGAACCGGAAGTTTTAATGGAGGGGGTTCATTCACTTACACAATGTGAGGAAATTACACAAAAAGTTCTAACTATTGTATTTAGTAAATTAAAACAACACCAAGTACAACCCGAAGGTGTAATTCTCAAACCAAATATGATTACCGCGGGAAAGAGTCATCCACAGCAAGCAGATGTTGATACAGTAGCACAAACAACTCTCAACGTATTGAAGGCCGTAGTCCCAAGCGAATTGGCGGGAATTGCATTTCTTTCGGGAGGTCAAAGTCCCGACCTTGCCACTACACATTTGAACGCAATAAATAAAATCCGCAATTCCAACCAAGCAAAGTATCCATGGAGAATCACTGCCTCGTACGGCCGCGCATTACAAGGTGAAACGCTGGAAGCATGGGGCGGTAAAACAGAAAACATACCTCAGGCACAAAAGGTTTTCATTGAAAGGGCTGAGAAAGTCTATAAAGCCAGTCTGGGACAGTTGTAATTTAGTATGTCATATCGTTCCGTCACACTCACAGAACACATCCTCAAGGAAGAACAAAAATTTCCTAAAGCAACCGGCGACCTGACCTTTCTTCTGACTCAAATCGCTGAAGCGGGAAAAATTATTGCTTCTCATGTGCAAAATTCCGGGCTCATCGACATAGAGGGAAAAACCGGAAAAAAAAACATCTATCAGGAAGAGGTGCAGAAACTAGATGAGTTTGCCAATAAGATATTGGTCAAAACACTGACCGAAAGCAAACAGGTTTACGCGCTTGCGTCAGAGGAAATCGAAGAACCTGTATTTACTAAAATTAAAGGAGCAGATTATTCAGTATTTTTTGACCCTTTAGACGGATCAAATAATGTAGATAATAATAATCCGCTGGGGACCATTTTTTCTATCTATAGAAAAGCCGATGAGTTTCTTCAAAAGGGAAGCAAGCAAGTTGCTGCAGGATATATTTTTTACGGATCCGGTGTAATGTTTGTATATTCTTGCGGGGGGTCTGTAAATGGCTTTACGCTTGATCCGTCTGTCGGAAGTTTTTTACTTTCTCACAAAGATATTAAAATTCCTAAGCAAGGAAATATTTATGGAGTAAATGAAGGAAACTTCAATCTCTTTGAGAAATCTACTCAAGACTTTATTCTTTCATTAAAAAAAGAGGGGCCGTATCGTCTTCGCTGGGGAGCCTGCATGGTGGCAGACGTTCATAGATTTCTTATGAACGGAGGCATATTTATGTATCCAAAGGATAAAAGTGCCCCGAACGGCAAACTCCGCCTTATGTTTGAAGTTAATCCTATGGCTTTTGTAATAAAGAATGCAGACGGTATGGCTTTTACCACGACCGAAGACCCCTTGAATTTAGTTCCATCAAAGCTTCATCAAAGAACTCCTGTGGTGTTGGGAAGCCCTCTTGAAGTCAAAAGCTTTCTTAAATTTCATAAAGAGTAAAAAACCGCTATACTGATAATTAGAGATGAAAAAAATACGTGTAGGTTTGAATGGTTTTGGAAGAATTGGCCGCGCTTTTACAAGAATCGCTCTAGATAAGGATACTTTCGACATAGTTCAGATAAATACGAAAAAAACTCCTCCCAAAACGTTGAGATATCTTTTACAGTACGACTCAGTCTATAGAAGATTTGAGAAAAAAGTTTCTTCTCAGGAAGATTCCGTTTCTATTGGAAATAAGAAAATCTTAGCGACTCAATTTCAGGATCCACAAGAAATTCCTTGGGATAAAAATCAAGTGGATGTAGTGGTAGATGCCACCGGAGCTTTTAAAACGGACAGAGATTTACAAAAACATGTAAGAGGATCTGTAAAAAAAGTTATTGTCACGGTAGATTCTAGTGATGATACGGTTCCCCATGTCGTTTTAGGAGTTAATGAAGGAAGCGTTGATCTTGCTACAAGCAAAGTACTCTCAAACTGCACCTGCACTACAAACTGCGCCGCAATACTACTTAAGGTTCTTGATGACAACTTTAAAGTACTAAGCGCATTTATCACAACTACTCATGCTTATACGCAAACTCAAAGTTTGCTAGATGACTCAGGTCAAAGTCCGGATAGATCCCGGGCAGCAGGATTAAATATAGTACCTACTTCAACCGGCGCTTCACGTGCCGTAGCAAAAACCATTCCCCACCTTGAAGGAAAGATACAAGGCGTTGCACTCAGAGTACCCGTTCCGACTGTTTCAATAGCCGTGGTTTCAGCTATTGTAGAAAAATCACCTTCCTCGGAAGAAGTAAATGAAGTTTTTAAAAAGGCCAGCGAGACCGCGATGAAAGAAGTTTTAGCCTTCGAAACCGAAATCTTAGTATCCTCCGATTACATCGGCTCCCCTTATTCTTGCATTTTTGATGCAAATTATACGAAAATCTCAAATGGGCACTTGGTTAATGTGTTTGGCTGGTACGATAACGAGTGGGGCTATGCCAGCAGACTTGTTGAATTAGTAGAGAAACTGTCTGATTATGTATGATCAAGTATGTAGATGAAGTTGATATTCGTGATAAAAAAGTTTTACTCCGCGTCGACTACAACGTAACTCTCCTCCCTGATCTTGCCATTGCAAACAGTGAACGTATTCGAAGATCACTCTCTACCATCAATCTTCTTCTACAAAAGAAGAACAAACTTATTCTTCTTTCACATCTGGGAAGACCTAAGGAAAGAGAAGAAAAATATTCTTTAAGGCCTGTCGCCCAAAAACTTCAATCTCTTCTCCCTTCTTATAAGGTCGTCCTTATCAATGACTTTGAATCAGCGGAGGGAAAGAAAAGAATTGAAAATCAAAAAAATAGTGAAGTTTTGCTTCTTGAAAATATGAGGTTCTATTCCGGCGAGAAAAACAACGAAGAAACATTTGCAAAACAATTGGCGTCGCATGGGGATGTTTATGTGAATGATGCCTTCGGCGTATCCCACAGAAAAAACGCTTCTATTACTATTCTGCCCCAGCTTATACCCTCATACGGAGGCCTCCTTCTTAAAAAAGAGGTGAGTATGATCTCGAAATGTATAGAGAATCCAAAAAAACCATTTGTAGCAGTCATAGGCGGAGCAAAAATTTCGACTAAGATCCCTCTGCTTAGCAAACTCTTGGGATTGGCGGATGCCCTACTACTGGGAGGTGGAATCGCAAACACTTTATTAAAAGAACAAGGATATGAAATAGGTAAAAGTCTTCTGGAGGAGGCAAGACTTAGTGATGCAAAAAAGCTAATTGAACTCTCAAAACAAAAAAATGCACTCCTACTCCTTCCTGTTGACGTGATAGTTGCCAAAAATATTAGCGACCGATATGGTTTTGTGAAAAAAATCTCTGAAATTGCACCCGACGACATGATCTTGGATATAGGTCCTGCGACAATGATGCTGTTTGGAAAAAATATTATCCAGGCAAAAACCATTGTATGGAATGGTCCCTTGGGGTATTTTGAGAATCCGGAATTTCGCCGGGGTACAGATTTTGTATATTATTCAATTGCTCAAAACCAAAATGCAGTTTCCATAGTCGGTGGTGGAGAAACTCTTGCTGCTATTTCTAAAAAAGAATACCTGGATAAAATCACACATGTTTCAACCGGAGGCGGGGCAATGCTTCAGTTTATTGAAAAAGACACACTTCCCGGTCTTGAAGTACTTTCATCGGATTAATTCAACTACTTTATTCACAGGCTTTGGTGAAGAAACTGTTTTGATACTTTTAGATTTTTCAATTGACGGCAAAAAACTTTTTCCGACAATCCTATCGTCTTCTAGCCAATAAACATCTAAATCCACCAAAGTATTCTTGTTCCAGAAACTTCTTAACTGCTTGTCTGAAAAAATAAAAATCATTCCGTCCGCATCTTTAAGCTTCTTAACATACATCAATCCCCTTGTTTGTTCTTCAGGACTGTCAGACAACAACAAATTGTAAGATTTGCCGTCTAACTTATATAAAATCGTGTCAGATGTAAAGATTTGAGAAAAAACAATAAAGAAAAAGAGTAATAGGACAAGGAATAATCCGATTAGTGCTTTTTTCATGATGGGACAATCTATAGTATAATAGAAGCTCTTGACGGGGTGTAGCTCAGTTGGCTTAGAGTGCGCGCTTTGGGAGCGTGAGGTCGTGGGTTCAAGTCCCACCACCCCGACCAATAAAATATGTCATTAATAGAAAGAGCAAGAGAGCATCCAGCACGATTTCTTCTTCCTAATGGTATGACGGTGGCAAGACCAATTTTAGGATGGCAGGCGCTACTTGCTGTGCGCGAGGGCAACTGGGCCAGAGCACAGAGAAAAACAGTACTTGCTTGGTTAACCGATGCCGAGGGTTCTGTTGCGAGACCTCTAGACGCTACTTCACAACTAGGAGCGACACTTGATCCGATTGCTGACGGCATTTGGAGACTTGAGATGGCTCTGGCTCTTGCGCCCCACTTTAATAAATTCTTTGGTGCATTAAGCGTTGCTTTGGAAATTAACAATATTGCAATTAACAAGGAGGTCCAAGAAAATCTGTTTGACCCGGACATCCCAAAAGGAGCAAAGAACGGAATGGTTGTTCAGGGAATCGGAATTGCTCTATTTACTCAAGGCATGAAAAAAGATAGTAAAGTCCTCAAAAAAACGGGTGAAGCCGTTGTTACAGCAGGTGCAGTGATGAGAAATACTGCTTACCGCCTCTTGAGAATGGAAAAACGAAGATCTGATGAATAAGAAAGCTCTCTCAATTATTCTTACGTTAACTGCTCTTCTTTTTTCTTACTTTTTTCTTCCTCAACCAAAACGGGTTTCGCAGAAAAAAATCAAAATAAGTCCTACGAAAACATTTAAGGTTTCAACCAGTTCGGCAAGAGTCGTCAGAGTAATTGACGGAGACACGATTGAACTAGAAGATAAACAAAAACTCCGGTACATAGGAATGGATACTCCAGAACTACATGATCCCCGAAAACCGGTCCAGTGTTTTGCGCAGGAAGCATACGAGAAAAATAAAGAGCTCGTGGAAGGAAAGGTCGTAATATTAGAAAAAGACGTATCAGAAAAAGATAGATATGGACGCCTGTTGAGATACGTTTATCTCCCACAACAAGAAAAGGAAACAACAAGTTCTGGCTTTATGATAAACGACTATTTGGTACGCCAAGGCTTTGCCCACTCCGTTTCCTATCCTCCTGATATTAAATACCAAGAACAATTTTCAAGTGCGCAGACAGAAGCTCGTGAGAAAAATTTAGGCCTATGGAATCTTTGTAAATAAATTACAATTCTTATATGAAACCTGTTGTTTTGTTTCTGACATGCGCTGATAAAGATGAAACAAAGAAAATTGTAGAGTTTCTACTTGAAAAGAAGCTCATTGTTTGCGCAAAAAGTTTTCCGGTTAATTCAACATTCTTCTGGAAAGATAAAATTGACTCCTCGGAGGAAGTTTTAGTAGTGATGGATTCTAGTGAAGAACTTTTTCAAAAAGTTGAGGACGAAGTAAGAAAACTTCATAGTTATGACACTCCTAACCTTACTGCAGTTTCTGTCGCAAAAACTTCAAAGGGTGTAATCGAATGGATGACAGAAGGACTACAAAAATAAACCTTTAAACTAGAGTGTGGCCTCCGAACTGGTTTCTAAGAGCCGTAAGAACTTTTCCGGTGTAGCTTGGATTTTTCTCTGATTGCTTTCTAAATTCCAAAGCTCCTTCAATAATTTTCGCTTCCACTTTAAGTTCCTTTCCGGCTTTAACCGTCCATTCACCCTCACCGGTATGTCTGACTGTCCCAGAGACGTCTTCTAAATCTTCCCCGTGTAAATGCAAGGCGCTTTTTAACCACGCAGTTAGTTTTGATTCGATTACGCTACCGTTGTCGTATATTTCTGCTGCTTTTTCAAGATTGAGTTTTAAGGGAGATTTTTTTAAAATTGCAAAGCCTTCGGCCAGAGCCTGCATCATTCCGTATTCTATACCGTTATGGATCATCTTCACAAAATGCCCTGCCCCCACTCCTTCAAAAAATTCATAGCCTCCGGAAATTGCTAAATCGGTAAATAGAGGTTTTAATAAGTCAAATTCTTTCTTTTTTCCACCAATCATAAGACACGCGCCGTACCGTGCACCGGATGGGCCCCCGGAAACTCCTACATCAAAAAATGTTATTCCTTTTTTTGTTAATTTTTTTTCTCTGCGGACCGCATCTTTGTAGAAAGAGTTTCCTGCATCTATCAAAATATCTCCTTTTGAAAGGTGCGGTAGTAGCTTTTCAATTGCCATATCTACTATCGGACCAGCGGGAAGAGAAAGCAAGATGATTTTTCTTCCTGAGAGTTTTTGTGATAATTCTTTTTCCGAGTACGCCCCTACTAAACTTTCACTTTCCAAAGACTTTGTCGTTTCTTTAGTCCGGTTATACCCTACGACTCTCCATCCTTTTTCAAGAAGTGAAAGCGCCATTCCGGATCCCATTTTGCCCAATCCGTATATTCCTATTTCATGCTTTAATTTCTGATTTTGATGTGTTTCTTCCTCGACACTTTGAGCTTGTACGGCGATTTCGTCGGTATCCGGCTTATAGGAATGCAAAGGAACGATGTTCTTTTCCCATCCTTCAATGATAGGGTCGATATATCCCCACATTGCTTCGATTTCTTCCGTACTTAAAAAAAGTATTTGATTACCTTCGATAGCGTCGGCAAGCAACTTTTCATACTCTTCTACATATTGAGCTGTTGGTTCTTTTACCCTATATAGAGACTCAAGAGTTCTTTTTTCCAACCGGCTTTCCAAACCGGGTTTTTTAGATATAAAATCGATTACAATTTCTTCGTTCGGCTCCAGACTAAATGTCACCTGGTTTTTTAAATTCTCGCTTGAATCGGATTGTACTGCAGGTTTAAAGGTAACCACTATTTCTTTTAAGGCCTTTTCGAAACGTTTTCCGCTTTCCATGTAAATAGGTACCGATCTCCATCGTGGGTTATCGAGAAAAGCACGTGTTTTAAAATAAGTCTCTGATTTTGAATTTTTTTTGACACCATCTACGCTACTGTATCCGTCGTATTGGGCTCTGAATGTATGAAATTTAATCTCTTCGTTAGTCGGCTTTTCAAGCGTCTTAAGAATTTCACTTCTATTTCTTCTCACACAGTCTGCATCAATCCTCGCGGGCTTATCCATGGTCACCAATGCTAGCATTTGGAGCAGATGATTCTGTCCTACATCCCGCAAAGCTCCAAGCCCGTCATAAAATGCACCCCTTCCTTCAACACCAATTTTTTCAAATAGTCTTATATCAATACGCTCGATATACTTACTGTTCCAGCTTGGCTCAAGGAGGTTGTTTGAGAATCTAAATAGTAGAATGTTCTGAAGCATTTCTTTAGCAAGGTAATGATCAATTCTATAAATCTGCTCCTCTTTAAATAACTTTGCCAAAAGTTTATCCAGACGTTCCGCTGTCTTGAGATCTTTTCCAAAGGGCTTTTCTACTAAAACGCGGGTCCACCCTTCATCCGGACCGCAGGGAATTGTGAGGCCGGAGGAAGCAAGATTCCTAAATATGGTTTCGTAATACTGCGGAGGAACGGAGAGATAGAATAATTTATTAGAACAGACTTTCCATTCATCGTCGACCCTTCCCAATTCTTTTGCCAGGGTCGTATAATCCTTTTCTTGATCGAATGTTCCTTGATGGTAATAGAAATAGTTTAAAAACTCTTCCGTGAGTCTTTTTTGAATACTAAATGTCTCGTTTTTTTCTAATATTCGGGTGATGTGTTTTTGAAATTCTTCTCTAGAAAGAGGTCTTCTTGCAACTCCTACAATTCGAAAAAGTTTTGGCAACTTTCCTTTTAGGAATAAATTGTAGAGTGCGGGAGTAATTTTTTTAGTCATGAGGTCTCCGGTAGCTCCAAAGATTACAAGAACGGTAGGTATGTTTTTAGGCGAAACCATCCTCCTATTGTACAATAAAAAATAACCTTGACAATTTTTTCAAAAGGAGTAAGATCTTCTTGGAAATTGACTTTTAGCTATGGATCAAACCGACAATCAAGAAAGACTCTCCGTTATTCCTTGGCTTCTTCTTTTAATAATTGTGGTGATGGGATTTTTCTTCTATAAATCCCGACAGGATGCAAAAATGAAATCTGAGGAAGAACAGAAGAAAATGGAGATGCAAAAACAGAATGAGGAGAAAGTGATGAAAGAAAAAGCGAGCAAAACTGTGACTTTGGAGCTAACTGAGCAAAATAACAGCGGCCAAGGTGGGAATGCAGCGATTAATGAAGAAGGCGGAAAGGTAATAGTAACGGTGATTCTTACTGGTGAAGACTTTACTCAACCTCAGCCGGCACATTTTCACGAAGGAACCTGTGAGAAACCAGGCAAAATCGTCTACCCCTTAAAAGATCTTGAAAAAGGACGTTCTGAAACAACCCTCGACACGACGTTGGAAAAACTTAATAGTGAGACTCCATTGATCCTCAATGTCCACAAGTCTAATGCTGAGTTGAAGGCGTATACTTCGTGCGGCGTTCTTGAATAGACTGCTTCTTTAAGCCAAAACTTTGCTATAGTAGTTGAATGGATATTTTAATTGTATACGGTACTTATTCTGGAGGCACATTTGAGGTAGCCAAAGAAGTAGAACGTATTTTGAAGGAAAAAGGGCATAAAACTACAGTTCAAAGTATTATAGGCACATCTTTAACGGGAGAGTATGAGTTTCTGGCTAACGATCTTTTAGAACAGATGAAATCTCAGGACCTGGTAATTTTAGGCTCCTGCACCTGGTTCGAGGATGGGGTAGAAGGTCAAATGCACAGTGGATTCCGTAGTTTCGAGAAAAAGATTGCCGATAAATCTTTTAGTGATATGAAATTCGGAGCTTATGGTCTGGGCGATACAAACTATATTCATTTTTGCGGGGCGGTAGATCATCTGGAAAAACTTGTAACCGATCGTCAAGGCAATCTAGTTACCCCTTCCCTACGGATTGACCGATACCACGCTAATAGTAAAAAAGTAACTGAAAATGTAAAAGTCTGGGTAAATAAACTTCTTGAATCAGTCTAAAGCAGCTGATGTAGTAGCGGGGGTTGGCGCAGAATTTGTTTTGTAGTTAAATTGTCTCTCAATCAAAGACTGATCTTGGGAAACGGTACTTTTTACAATAACCTGTACGTCATGGGGTCCTGGTGACAAGTTACTAAAACAAAATTGTTTATCGGTAAATGCTGACCATTCCCCTTCGTCCAATTTAAACGACCACTGTACACTGCAAAAGTCTGCGCTTTTTTGGGCGATTTCGATACAAACTGAGTTTTCGGAAACCGTTTGATTTTCTTTTGGATAAACTATCTCTACGGGGCCCACTTCTTTTTTACATTGGTTATTGGTAGGCGAAACTCCTTTTTCTTTGAGTTCTACGGGAATGACAGTAACTCCACCCTGTTGTTGTATTGGAGTAGGTTGAGTATCTGTATTTTTATTTCGAAGACTTCCAAAATTAAGCAAAATTGCGGTCGCAAGAACCGGAATAGACAACAACGCCGTTACAACCTCTAAGTACTTCTT
>CAYGGJ010000015.1:0-16057 GCA_964349415.1 uncultured Gammaproteobacteria bacterium
GTATTTGTGCCATATATTTTCACCTCCTTTCCTAAAAATGTTTTTAAAGGATAAAAGTTTTGAAAAATAAAAGCAACATTAAATTACGATAGCCAGAGTGTCTTTGTTATAATTGAAAGACCTAAGCCCGGATAGTTAAGTGGCAAAACAGGCCCTTGGTAAGGGTCAGGCGCGAGTTCGATTCTCGCTCCGGGCTCATGAATCTTCGTCGTTTAATTATAATTTTTCTCCTGATTTTAGTTTCTTTTATCAGCGCATCTCCGGTAGTTGCAAAAGATCCATGTACTTCAGCCAAAGACGTACCCGTATGTTTCGGAAAGAAAATAAACAAAAAGCTTGTAGGTGAAGGTGTTGCGCCTACCCTAAAATACGTAAACGATGTAGTGCTGCCGGAAAATGGATACAGCGTCGTACACGTTCTCTTACACCTCGCGGGCGAATACGCATATATAAAAGAAAACAGTCTGGCAAAAACATTTGAATACATGGAACCGTATGCCAAATACTCAAAAAACGGAGAATATCTCAATGGATTTGATGGATTCTACCATGGCGCAATCACCATGTTTTTTGAATTGAATAAGGAAAAGGATATTGACGAACTCATTGCCGAAATTTGCGAGAAAGGTCTCGTCATCCCGGGGAATATTACATCGAATCCCTTTGAATGTTATCACGCAATAGGTCACGCTCTTATGCATGCGAAGGGGAATAATTTGGATGAAGCACTGGAAGTATGCGACCAGCAAAAAGGAGAGATAAAGCAAAACGGCTGCTACTACGGTGTATTTATGGAGAACGCATTTTTATATGCCCCCACTTATCATCCCGACGGTCAAAGAGACACAGCGCTTGGAAATTCTATGGCGGGCTTATGCAGGTTATACTCGGAGAAACGCGCTCATTACTGCGCTCAATTTGTCGGACAGTCGTATCTTGCAGGATATCCGAAAGATATAAAAGGGGCCTTTGTAGAATGCGCAAAGGTACCTCAGGAGTACGGGATATGTGTGCATAGACTTGGAGTGATGTTCATACCCGGCCAATTTGTCGGTGACCGCAAAAAGATGAAAGAAGCATGTGATCTGGCAGCTCCTGCATATCGGCATATCTGTATGAATGCAGTAGAGCAGGGAATTATTTTGGGTTTTGGTGGAGAAAAAGCAAAAGAAGAGATGAGAAGACGCTCTTCACTTATCGATTTCGTACGAAATATTCTTTCAAAACTTCCTTGGCGATAGGGCCTGCGACACTTGATCCTTCTCCTCCGTTTTCTACGAGTACCGTGACCACTACCTCAGGGTTTTCCGATGGAGCATAGGTCGTAATCCATGCATGAGGCTGGCTCTCCTTGCTTTGCGATTCGGCAGTGCCGGTCTTGCATGAGACTGAGATTTTTGCAGACCCTGTTGCTGTAGAAAAATCAAAAAGAGGCCATCCTGTCCCACCGGTAGCACATGCCTGCTTCATTCCTTCATGCATTAAGTCAAGGGTTTTTTTACTTATATTGAGATTTTTGCATTTAGGTGGAGGATTTTTTAGAAGCTGGGGAGAACAAAGTATGCCGTTGTTGGCAAAAGCTGCGGTTGATTGAGCTACCTGAATCGGCGTCACCAACAAAAACCCTTGACCGATCGATAAATTATATGTATCACCAAGATACCATCTATCTTTTATTACCTCCGCTTTCCAGTAGGGGGACGGGATCATCCCTTCAGCTTGTTCGAGAGGAAGATCTGTTCTTCGGTCAAAACCAAAACGTTCTGCCCAGTATTTCATTCTTTCCGGCCCAAGCAGACTCCCGATTTTGTAGAAGAAAATATCATTTGAGCGCTGGATTCCCTTTACAATATTTACTTCGCCGTCGGTTTTTCCATATTGCAGAAAGTACCAGTTTCCAAACTTCAAAGGACCTGCTTCTATCTCACCGGTGTCGACTATTTTATAGTCCTCATCTATCTTTTTTTCCTCCAAGGCACCGGTGGCAATGTAAAGTTTAAATATCGATCCGGGAGGATAGGCTGCCTCGGTAGCCCTATTGAATAAAGGATGTGTAGGATCCTTCAAGTATTTTTTAATCTCTGTCTGGCTATCATTTTCAAAGACCTGAGGGTTAAAGGAAGGAGTAGAGACTAAGGTTAAAATCTCCCCTGTTTTAGGCTTCATGGCAATGACAGTACCTTTTTTGTCTTTCATAAGTTCGTATGCTTTTTTTTGCATCCCGACGTCCACCGCAAGCTGCAGTGTCCTTCCTTCGATAGGAGGAAGCACCGTAAGAGTTTTTTCTCTTTACCACGTGCATCAAGTTCAATAAGCTTTTTTCCGATCGTTCCCTTAAGATCGCAATCGTATACTTTTTCAACACCTTTTTTTCCTGTCTTTTCCCCACTTTTTAGCTTCACTTGGCAACGGCTGGCCTCAATATCTTTAAGGTCTCCTAACTGACGGTATCCTAGCAGATGGGCGAGGGCTTCCGCTTCCGGATAAATTCTTTTTGCAGGATACGTTTTTTGACGGGTATGATAGTCAGTCGGCTGACTTTCTGCGATTACGGCCCCATGACGGTCGAGGATAGTGCCGCGCTTCGGTTCAATGACAATCTCTCTTATCCTATTTTCATCCGAAAGTCTTCTGTAATATTCACCCTTTACTACCGTTAGTTGAAAAAGGCGGAATAGGATTACTCCCAGACCCGCAAATACTACGAAGATAAATACGGAGAAAACAAACTTTTCATCCCACTTTTTATTATTGCGGAAGCCGTGGTCAAAAGATGCTTTTTCAATAAGGGGAAGCTTGTGCATAAGCCATTTCATTATAGCTAAGTGGGCAGGCTTTTGGTAGAATCTAAATTCCTACGGGGAGTAGTTCAGTTGGCTAGAATGCACGGCTGGGGGTCGTGAGGTCGCGGGTTCAAGTCCCGCCTCCCCGACACGTTCTTCTTACGCAAGTCTTACCTCTTTCTAATTAACATCTGACGTAGTAGTCGTATCCTATTCTTAATTATGAGTTTTGGAAGACGTATGAAAAAGAAAAAGATAATCATCCTAACAACGGCGGATTTGATGCATGAGCACAGCGTAACCACGACAGATCTTCATCTGGTAAAAAAGCGCCACGAAGGCGACATAAAGGAAAAGCTGGAGGAGGTCTCTGACGTTAGGTATGTGAGGCCCGCATACAGAAACGATTTTATAACCTTGTAGTCTACTTTTAACGTACGCCAGTAAATCGTTATAAGTTAAATCCAAAAAAAGGAGGTGAGATAAATATGGCAGACCGAAATAAGAAAAGAGGTTTTGACACAATGGATGAACAGAAGCAAAGAGAAATCGCCCGAAAAGGAGGGCAAACATCCAATAGCGGACGCAATCAGAGTCAAATTCCTCAAGATGAAGAAACCCTTCTTGAAGATTGACTCTTCTCCATTCAACATACCGGCGAGTATGAATGCCCGGCGCTAAAAGCAGATAGCTTACGACTATCTGTTTTTGGAAATAAATTCTCAGAAGCTTCTTACAAAGTCCTTACCCGCTTCTTATACGATTTTCACTACGTCCTTCTAAACTACTGATAGTTATCAATTAGCAGCACTATGAAAAAAATGTACAGAAAATCGAGAACCCGTGCCAACAGAAACTTTGTGTTGGATTTCTTTAGTGTAATAACTCAAGGCACGCAGTTTTAAAATAATTGCCGGAAAGAAGGAGGTGAGTTTATATGGCAGAAGTACGCGAAGTACATCATGTTTCCGAACCCGCATCAGGAAATGGTATGGGATTTATGCTGGGGGTAATTCTTCTTATAGCGTTCCTATTCATTCTTTTTTACTTTGGTTTGCCAATGTTTAACCAAGCAAATCAAGGACCCCAGATCAACGTGCCCAACCAGTTTGACGTAAACGTTAAGCAGCAACCCGGACAATAAGGATCAGTTGAAGACCTCTTGATTGTATTTACTAAATAAGTAGATATAAACTGCGGCGCTCCAGCTAAATGGTCCGAAACCAAGTCCGTCGCCCTTAATAGGATCAAAATACTCTGAAAATCCATTTTTTGAGATCATATTCAACGTTTTTTTAAGCAGAAGATTCCGGGTATTCTCGGCACCTTTATCTTGTGAATATCTGTCTAATCCGTCAATAATAAAAAGGTTAGTGATGGGCCAGGAAGGACCTCTCCAGTATCTGTTTCGGTCAAAGATAGGACTATTTAGAGCCGTTGTAGGGACCGGATACTCCGCCCAAAATTGACTTCTATCACGCAATCTGTTGAGAATTTGAATGAGTTGTTTTCCATCAGGAATTCCCGCCAGAAGAGGGGCGAACATGCTGTTTGTCGGTTGGACGATCACCTCATGCTTATTGTTTGAGACGTCAATATCGCAAAACTGCTTAAAACGATCGCTCCACGTGGAGGCAAGAGCAATTTTCCCCTGCACGGCCCACACTCTGTATTTGTGAGCGTCTTTTTTCTTTCCCAATGTGTCCAGTAAATCAGCAAGGGCTTCGTTGGAGCGCACCCAAAGACAGTTAAATAAAATATCTTTTACGGCAAATGGCGATTGCTTTACTATTTTTTTATAATCCCAACCCAGATTTTTAAAAAGATGTATGAGATACATCGCTCGGTAATAAAATTCCTGTCGCGGTCTGTGGGTAGTATCTTGTAATTTACTGTCCGTCCTATATTGGTCAACTGTTTCCTTTACCTCACTTGGGATTTCTTTTATCTGAATCCTTTCCAGCAGCTTGTCCCAACGGGCAGAATTGTCAGTACCACTTTCCCATGGATGCACTACTGTCAGGAGTCCAGAATCTTCTGGATCGCGGTAGGTTTTCAGATAATTATGATATTTTATAACCGATTGGAGGATCTCTTCCTGGTAGGGAATGGGAGCATTTCTTTTAAGAAGAGCTCCCAATACGTGTCCGACACTTATTCCCAAAAGAGGAGGTTGCGTGATGCCGGAGCTTACAAGCTGACCTTTCTTAAACTGTTCAGTGCCCCAGAATTGTGGACCGGGGAAGTACCGGGTCTCGCCCGGATTAAAGACGATCTGGGGAATAAGCCCGTTTTTCCACTGACTTGCAACAAGAGCACGGAGCTCATCCAGTGCACTTTGCGGATTAAGATAGACGAGGCCCATGGCGTGGGTAGCGCTGTCCCAGTTCCATTGATGTATGTAAAATTTTCTCGAGGGAACCGTGCGCCTGTAGAGAATGCCGTTTAAAGTTGTTTGATACTGGTTTGTAGAAAGAATGCTCTTGGCTTTTTGAAAAGCTGTATGAAGACTATTTAGATCTGACTTCAGCACTACTTATCTTTATAGTAGCATGCAGATAAAATTGCAACGTCCCGATAAAAGTCATGTGTTATAATAAAGTTCGTATATACGAACTATGAAGACTCAACAAGGCATAACCTCCACCAAAGAAGACTACGTAAGAGCATTGTATCTTCTGGGCAAAGACGTTGGAGTAATTGCTTTAGCCCGTCACCTCAATCTTTCTAAATCTACCGTCTCCGAGAGGCTTGAGGAGCTGGGAAAACAAGGTTTTGTACACCGCGAAAAGTATAAAAAGCTACAGCTCACAAAAAAGGGAGAGCTTCTTGCTAAAAAACTCACTTACAAACACAGGGTAATAGAGGTTTTTCTTCACAATTTCCTCAACCTTTCTAAAAGCAAGGTTCATGAAGAGGCACACAAGCTTGAACATGCGGTAAGCGATGATGTTATAAAACGCTTAGGCAGATTTGTCGGTAATCCCAAAAAAGACCCCCACGGAACCCCCATTTTAAAAGCATAATTTTCAAAACATGACACACAAAAATTTACTCGAGTCTCTTGGTTGGCAGAGAAAAGGCGACCGTAAAAGTCTTGAGGAGGTTCACAAATCAATTCCCATCCCTAAAAGCATGTCCTTTTTCAGGAAGATGCTTGCTTTTTCAGGACCTGGATATCTTGTTGCAGTAGGCTATATGGATCCTGGTAACTGGGCAACAGATCTTGCCGGAGGTTCTAAATTCGGCTACACGCTATTATTTGTGATTCTTCTTTCTAATTTATTTGCCATGTTGCTCCAGCATCTATCTGCAAAGTTGGGTATTGTTTCCGGACGCGATCTGGCGCAGGCCTGTCGCGATTCTTTTCCAAAATGGGCAAACTACATCCTATGGATTATGGCAGAGGTCATGATTACTGCCTGCGATTTGGCTGAGGTCATAGGTTCGGCTATTGCGCTCAACCTTTTATTTCATATTCCTTTGGCGATGGGTGTAATTATCACGGCCGCAGATGTCTTAATTCTTCTAATGCTTCAGCAAAAAGGATTCCGCTATCTTGAAGCGCTCGTTATCACCTTGGTCTTAACCATAGTAGTATGTTTCGGACTGGAGATTGTCTTTGCAAAACCCGAACTCTTCCCGCTTCTTGCTGGTTTTATTCCAGACCCGGAGATAATCACTAATCCCGAGATGCTTTATATTGCAGTAGGAATTTTAGGAGCCACCGTGATGCCTCATAATCTATATCTTCATTCTGCTGTAGTGCAGACACGCAATTATGAAGAGACGGTAGAGGGGAAGAAAGAAGCAGTAAAGTTTTCAACGATTGATTCTACATTTGCGCTTTTCATCGCATTTTTTGTAAACGCAGCAATTCTTGTTGTCGCAGCAGCCACTTTTGGCGCCAGGGGTCTCAAGGAAATTGCAGAAATAGAAGAAGCTTATCAGCTTCTGACCCCACTTCTTGGAGTAGGGGCGGCGAGCACCTTATTTGCTCTAGCTCTTCTTGCATCAGGTCAGAATTCCACAATTACGGGAACGCTTGCCGGACAGATAATCATGGAAGGGTTTCTGAACTTAAGAATCCGGCCATGGCTGAGAAGAATTATCACCCGCTTGTTTGCCATAGTACCGGCTATTATTGTAGTAATTCTTTATGGAGGGACCGGCTTGGGAAGACTTCTTATTTTGAGCCAGGTTGTTTTAAGCATGCAGCTTTCATTTGCGGTTTTTCCTCTGGTTATGTTTACCAGCGATAAAAAGAAGATGGGGCCGTTTGTAAACCCTCCATATATTAAATATTCTGCCTATATCGTAGCGGTGATCATCGCTCTTCTAAACGGATGGCTTATCGTTAACACATTTTTCACCTAAGGCCTGCTACAATAAGATTCTTATGTCAATACAAGCCGATTCGTGGATCAAAATGATGGTTAAAAAGCACAAGATGATCGATCCTTTTGAACAAAATTTGGTAAAAGACGGAAAGGTTTCCTATGGTCTTTCTTCATATGGATATGATCTTCGCGCCACCGATGAATTCAAAATTTTCACCAATGTCCGCTCGGTTATCGTTGACCCAAAGGCATTTGATGAAAAGTCATTTGTCGATCATAAGGGCAAGGAGTGTGTGATTCCTCCCAATTCATTTGCACTGACGCGTAGTGTAGAATACTTCAGAATTCCGCGTGATGTCTTTGGTTTATGTATCGGAAAATCAACTTATGCGCGTTGCGGGATTATCGTTAACGTCACTCCTTTGCAGCCCGAATGGGAAGGACATTTGGTCATTGAGATCTCAAATACCACACCGCTTCCTGCAAAGGTTTATGCCAATGAAGGGATCGCCGAAATTATATTTTTTAAGGCAGGAGAACATCCTGACAAATCATATAAAGATCTTTCCGGAAGATATTCAAAGCAAAAGGGGATAGCGCTTCCTAAGGTATAATAGAAAGGCTCGATGCCACATTTCTTAGCTTCAGTGGGAGCCCTCCTCAATCTTTGATTGAGGAATCCCAAGTCGCCCGAAATGGACATCTTCGCACGAAGCATTATGAAAAAAATCATCATTTTATCCGCGCTGTTTTTACTTTTTACGGTTCCGGTTTCTGCTTTTGATCCCCGGTCTCCCAATAACAAAGTGGGAATACATCTGGCGGTCCCCAGCGACGAAGATATTCAAAAAGCCGCAGATCTTGCCAATGGAAATGGCGGAAAGTGGGGCTATATCACCCTGGTTATTCAGGAAAATGACCGTAATAAAGATAAATGGCAACAGGTGTTTAACAGGCTCCGTGAGAAAAGACTGATTCCTATTATCCGTATTGCAACGGTCCCCGAGGGGCCTATGTGGAGAAAACCCAGCAAGGAAGATGCGAAAGAATGGGCTTCATTTCTTTCATCTCTAAATTGGGTGACAAAAGACCGGTACATTGTCCTTTTCAATGAACCAAACCACGGACAAGAATGGGGAGGTGCTGTTAATCCCGAAGACTATGCAGAGGTTGCTCATTCTTTTGCCAAAGCACTTAAGGAAAAAAGCGGCGACTATTTTGTAATGCTTGCAGGGTTGGATGCGGCTGCTCCTGCACAACCACCGGCTTTTGAGGATGCGGCTAATTATCTGAGCCGAATAGTAGCCTCTAGAAAAGACCTGTTTGATTTTGTTGACGGATGGTCGTCTCACAGTTATCCCAACCCGGGATTTGCAGGAGGGCCGGGAGACCGGGGAAGAAATACCGTAGCCAATTATGAATGGGAGCTATCATATTTAAACTCCTTAGGAATAGAAAAACCACTCCCGGTCTTTATCACTGAAACCGGCTGGCCGCACTCAAACTTTACCCCTGAAACAATAGGAGGATTTCTTACTCAAACATATCAACAACTCTGGCTTGCAGATGAAAGGGTGAGGGCGGTTACACCCTTCGTATTAAATTATCAGGGAGAGCCTTTTCTCCATTTTTCTTGGCAAAAAAAAGAAAGCACAGAGACGTATGCGCATTACGGTATCGTACAAGGAATGTCTAAAACCGAAGGATCGCCCGAACAAATAGAGAAAGGGATCGTGAAATTGGAACTTCCCAAGGAGCTTTTTATAGAATCTACATACATGCTTTCCATCAAGCTTGAAAATAAAGGACAGGCACTGTGGGACAAGGACGAAGGATACAAGATGTATGTAGAAGAAGGAGAAATTCCCGATTCTTTTTTCTCCGACGTTGTTAGCATTGCTCCTTTTGAGGAGGATGAGGTGTACCTTTTTATCAAAACCGGAAGTAAGAAGACCAGGAATAAGGTCAAGATCGCGTTGTATAAAGGCGACAAGAAGATTCTCGACGGAGGGCAATGGGAATATATCACCGGTCCGTTGCCAAAACTCACATTCCGAATTCCCCGATTCCCAAAACTTAGGAAAGACGACAAAAGAAAATACGAGATTCAAATCTTTGACAGCAAGGAGCATCTGGTGTTTAAGAAGAAGGGCTCGACTACAAAAAATAGTGAGGGCGTACTTGAGCAGGTGCGTAATGTATATCCTGGCGGTAGGTACAGAATCGTAATTCTTTCCGACTTTTATCTTCCGCGCCAGACCCACATCACTATGAAAAAAGACGTTAACCACGCTTCTTTCAGACCCATGGTTCCTCTAGATTTTCATAAAGATGGCAAATTTGACCTTGCGGATATGATTTCTCTTATAAGAAACCCCAAATTTCTTCTCTTATTTATTCCCTGAGGCTATACGGCAAGGGTTTCTTTAAGGTACTTAATGTTCTCCTGAAGATTTTCGGCGTGGGTTAAAAAACTCCCAACCGCGAGGACATCCGGCGGATAATTTTGAGACAAAATGAAAGGAACCGTCTTATTATTAACTCCTCCATCGATGAAAATTTCTTTCCTATAGTTTAGCAATCTTAACTGTTCAATTTTCCGCAACGATTCCTTTATAAATTCCTGTCCCTGAGCTCCGGGATGGACAGTCATAACCTGAATTGCCTCCATTTCTTCGAAGGAATAAAGTGTCGATAGTTGTTTTACTTCTTCTTCGGGATTTATAACAAGGCCGATGACGAATGGTCCGGAACCCGGGGTAAAAAGTGTCTTGGGGGGTATGGCCTTATGATGTACGAAGATGTGGCCTATTTTAATTTTGGAGGTAAGATTGCGGAGATAGTTTATGATTCTTCCAAAGTCGAAAACCATAAGATGAAAGTCAAATGTTATCTGAGGATAGGACATTAGTGTTGCGGTAATGTCCTCTACCGCCAGGGTATTTTGTGAAACAAATGCTTCATCCGAAATATCGATCTGAAAGGTTTTGAAGTGCGGGGTTAGTTTCTCAAGCGGGCCTTTCAACTCCTCGATCGTTTTAGGAAGAATTGCGGGTATCACTTTCATAAATCCCATTATACGAAAGCTTTGCTAGAATGTGAACATGGATCCTGCTTTGGCAAAGGACATTTTTGACACGCTGTATGGTGATGTGCGAGGATATGAATTATCGTTTTCCGCACGAAAAAAGATGGATTACTTTGATCGTGGGCTAACATATGGAGAAATAATTCCCAAGGAATTTTCCCGGATGCTGAAAGAGGTAGATCCCCAAAAAGGAGAGGTGTTTTACGATCTGGGATCGGGTACGGGAAAGGCGGTAATAGCAGCGGCGCTCTTATTTCCATTTTCAAAAGTCGTAGGGATAGAGCTTCTTGACGATCTATACGATGCATCCATCCGTGTTACTGAGCGTCTAAAAAGAGAGGTTTCCACTCAAGAAATTCCTCTTCCCGAGGTCAAATTCATACAAAGTGATTTCCTGAATTCTGACTTTTCCGATGCAGACATTGTATTTGCCCATGCGACCTGTTTTCATGAAGCGCAGTTTAGAGAACTTCTTCCAAAATTCGAAGGACTTAAAAAAGGAGCCCGGCTGTTGCTTGTAAGCAAACCTATTGCATTAGAATCATTCGAATACATTCAGAGCTCCGAGCATCCTTTTAGTTGGGGAAGAGCTACTTTACATTCCTACAAAAAGATTGTATGATGAACAAAATTCATGGCAGTTGATGTACTCTTCAAAAAGGCACTCGCGCGGGTAAAAGACCGATACTTAAATTTTCTTATTACGACAGTCTTAGCGTGGGCGATAGGATTGGGTATCGCGCTTTTATTCGGGCTTGGCCTGGGAGCTACGTTTTTGACGTGGATTCTCGCAAAGAATCCTACTGCAGTTGGAGTGGTTGGAGCGGTTATGAGCCTGCTTTTTCTGGCAGCGCTTGTTTACTTTACATCATGGGCACAGCTTGCCACGGTAGACAGTCTTATTCAGACTAAAAAACTCTCACCTTTTGAGATATATAAAAAAGTACAGCCCATGGTCAAAGACTATGTTGTTTTTGCCATCTCTCTATTACTCTTCTTTTTCGGACTCCTTCCCTTCACATTGCTTTCTGTGTTTATCGTAGGTCTTTTATGGGCCCTTTGGAGCCTCTTTAGTATATTTGTATTCCTTGAGAAAAGGAAAAAAGGGATGGAGAACCTGTGGATAAGCCGTGAAATGGTAAATCAGAAATTTTGGCCGATCACTGGAATTGTACTGCTGGCAATTCTTTTATCCGTTATTGTTTCTATGATTTTTATGTCGTCAAAGAATGGTTTTATCGGCCCTCTCGTTTCCCAACTCCTAATAACGCCCTTTGTGATGAGTCTTTATTACGAAATGTATAAGACGCTAAAGGTGCCGGCTAGCGGAAAAACTCCAAAGATCTGGATGGGACTTTCCATAGTGGGATTTATTATCATTATTTTGACCGCAACTATATTAACGCAGACGCTTATGAAAGCTATTCCGAACCTTCTGCAAGACAAGACTTTTCAAGAAGAATTCTACAAAGAGCTCCAAAAATCTACCCTCGATGATGCCAGCTAAGCTTCTTTTGTCGTCAATATCCGACTGAAGATCTTTGCAAAACTTCTTATAAATAAAGTCTGTGACAGAATACTACCTCGCCTTTTCATATGTTTTAGGTATTGGTCCGATGAAATTTAGCGTTCTCGTTAAGGCATTTGGAGGGGTTGAAAAAGCTTATAGCGCAAGCCAAAAAGATTTGGTTGAAGTATTGGGAATATCTGTTGCAGAAAACTTTATTAGATTCCGCAAGAGTTTTGATCCGGTTGGAGAAATCAAGAGGCTCCGAAGTAAAAACATACAAATAGTCTCACAAAACTCCGATCAATACCCTGAAAATTTAAGAAATATATCCGATCCGCCAATATGTATTTATACAAAAGGCAACACTGATATATTGACCCCAAAGAAACTAGGAATTTCGGTAGTGGGGACGCGCAAACCTACGGCGTACGGTGTTCAGGTAACAAGAAAAATAACAAGCGACCTTGCGGAAAAAGGAGTAAGTGTAATTTCAGGTTTAGCCCTTGGTATTGATGCGGAAGCTCATCGGACGGCATTAGACTTTCAAGCGCCGACCATCGCTGTATTGGGCTGCGGCGTCGATATTACCTATCCTGCTGCTAATAAGACGCTTTATGACCGGATTCTCAAGGAGAGCGGGGTAATAATCTCTGAATTTCCACCGGAAATGACGGTTCTAAAAGGGCTTTTTATCTCAAGAAACAGGATAGTTTCCGCACTGTCACATGGAGTACTGATAGTGGAGGGTCAGGAAGATTCCGGAGCCCTTATTACGGCACGATACGCCGCAGAACAGGGCAAAGATGTATTTGCGATACCGTCTCCCATAACGTCACAGATGTCGCACGCACCCCACGTTTTGATAAAACAGGGCGCAAAACTAACTACGTCGGCCCAAGATATTCTTGAAGAATACGGAATGTCTGCCGGTACTAAAAAGGAAATCGATTTGAGATTATTGAGTAAACCTGAACAGGAAATAGTCCAGATTTTATCCGAAAGACCCCTCCCAATCGACGAAATAACAAGAATAATTGAAAGTCCAATCTCCCAAATTCTTTCGGTGCTCTCAGATCTGGAACTAAAAGGAATAATTGAAAAAAATTCTGAGGGAAGGCATCAACTTGTTGCATAAAATCTTACCTGAAAATTACACGATTGAGCTACCTCTCTCTATAAAATTAGAAACTATTAACAATTGAAATGGTTTTAAAAGGAGGTGAAAAATATGGCTGAAGTAGTTCATCATGAAACAGGAAGCGGATCCAATCTTGCCGCTGTAGTGCTTGTTGTCCTTGCTGTAATTGCAATTCTCTACTTTTTCCTACCACAGTTTACCGGAGGTGGAGGAGGTGCTGGAACAGGCGGAGGAGCAGGAGGAACGGTTCAGTTTAATACAGGCGGAGGAGCAGGAGGCGCCGGAGGAGGCCGCTAGGCTTCACTTTGGGTTTGGGTGATCACCACCTCGCGCGTGCGGGGACCGGTATCAAAATCGATAAGAACAATTCTTTGCCACTGCCCAAGGAGTAACTTTCCATCCTGGAAAGGAACTGTTTCGCTCGGTCCAAACATGGTAGCACGCAGATGTGATGCGCCATTGTCGTCATTTTCCCATGTTTGGTGGTGTTTCCAGTCCTTCTTATAAGGGGAAAAAACTTCCAACGCTTCTTTTAAATCTTCATACAGGTTAGGGTCGCCTTCGATAATAGATATCGAGGCGGTGGATCCTTTTACAAATACATTTACCAAGCCGTTTTTATTTTTTGGAAGTGAATCCTGCACTTTTTCCGTAATGTCTATGGCGTCGGTTAACCCTTTGGTCTTAATCGAGAAGGTTTTCATACTATAATTATACCTACATGATTTTGCAAATCTTTACGGACGGGGGATCCAAAGGTAATCCCGGACCTTCATCAATAGGCTACATAGCATATCTTGACGGAAAAGAATTTTTTAAAGGAAGGGCTGACATCGGTATAGGTACCAATAATGAAGCAGAGTATGCTGCGGTAGTTAGAGCCTTGGAAAAGGTAAAAGAAAAAAAGAAAGAATTGGAGAATGTCGAAAAAGTGGAGTTGAAAAGCGACTCACGTCTTTTGGTAAACCAAGTTAACGGACTCTTTAAAGTAAAAAACGGAAAGATTAAGGAAAATATTTTTGCTATTCGTGCACTGGAGCAGGAGATCGGTATTCCCATATCCTACGTTAATATTCCCAGAGAGGAAAACCAGGTCGCAGATGATCTGGTGAATAATATAGCTTAAGAAGCCGTTACTTCCGGTTCTTCCAGAAGAGGAGCGGGTACCTTTACGTCAAGTTCATCATGCTTCTTCACTCTTCGTAGATATTTCTCGTCATTCTTCAAAGGAGTTTTCAAAAATATGTCTACAAATTGCTTGGAAGTCTCAAAGTCGACGTAATCGGCAGGGATTCCGAGTACATTTACATGATCGTTTTCCCTCACATGCTTTACTTGTTCTTTATCAAATCCTACGGCACATCGTATACCGGGAAAGCGGTTTGCTGTTATTTCCACCCCGCCACCGCCACATATAAGGATTCCTACAAACTCTTTAGGATTTTGAAGCACAGCTTGTGCCACTTTTGCCGCAAAATCAGGAAAATCATCTTGTGGATCCAGCTCGTAATTTCCCAGATCTTCAACCCGGATGTTTTGTTCCTGTAGATGTTCTACCAGCTTATTTTTCAGCTCAAAACCTCTATGATCTGCGCCCATAAAGATGGTCATACGCTTTGAGTATAGCAGAGGGTGATATAATCAAACAATATGAAAAAACTCAAAATAGCCTATTTTGGTAGCCCGGACTTCTCGGCAGAATTTTTGGAAAAATTGTTGACCGATACAGATCTGCCGGTAGAAACAGTTTCTGTAGTTACTCCGCCCGACAAGCCCGCCGGAAGAAAAGGAATCTCAACTCCAGTACCGGTAAAACAGATAGCTCAAAAGTATAATGTTCCGGTTATAGATTCTCTGCAGGAACTAGATTCAGATCTGGATCTTGGCCTTCTTTTTGCCTACGGAGAAATTTTACCTAAGGAAGTTCTTAAAAAACCAAAGCATGGGATCTGGAACATTCACCCTTCTCTCCTGCCTTTATACCGCGGTGCAGCGCCCATGGCAACGCCTTTGATAGAAGGGGTTAGTAATACCGGGGTAACGCTTATGAAGATGGATGAACAGTTGGATCATGGTCCGATCATTGCTCAAGAGGAAGCAGATATTTTACCAAAGGAGCGGCATCCGGAGCTTGCAAAAAGACTCTCAAATCTGAGTTATAAGTTATTCAAAAAAGCAGTTAACGAATTTGTTTCCCACGAAAATTCAATTCACATGAGGGATCAGGATGAAGCAAAAGCAACCTTCACCAAGACCTTTACCAAACAGGACGGGTTCACTCCGACAGCAGATTTTTCAGAAAAACCGCAAGAGGTCTTTAACCGCTTCCGAGGACTTTATCCCTGGCCGGGTTTATGGACAAAAGTGATCTTAAATGACAGAGAACAGAGGCTGAAAATCACCGACTTGGATATTGAAGAAGACAAGTTGATTATAAAGAAAGTGCAGCTTGAAGGAAAAAAAGAAGTTGATTACTCTTCTTTCAAAGAGGCTTACAAAATCAACCTCTGAAAAAGGTTCCTACAAAATAGGCGAGCGTTGCAGAAATACCTCCGAGCAGTAAAATTTCTCCGACAGATCTGATAGGAGGCTCCTTTGTCACCCTCCATCTTAAAAATCCCAGAAGAAGAAGTGCTAGAAATGTAAAGATGACGGAAAGGGTAAATAGAGGAACTTCTTTAAAAAACACATAAGGAATAAGCGGTATGAATCCAAAAAACAAGAAAGCCGTAAACGTTGCAAAGCCTGTCATATAAGGATTGTCATGGACCGGATTGGGGAGCTGAAGTTCATAGTTCATCATAAAATCAGTCCAATATTCGGGATTCTTGCTATAAAGCTGCGTAATCTGCTCGGCATCCTTCTTTGAAAAACCACGGCTTTGAAGAAGTTCGACGGTTTCTTCAAATTCAGCTTTGGGGTTATTCTTTACCTCCTGGAGTTCCTTTGCACGCTCTGCATTATAGACGTCCTGCTCTGATCTTATAGACAGAAAGTTGCTCAAACCCATTGAAGCACCGTCTGCAACGAGATTTGCCAATCCAAAAAGAAGCACGACGAGTACCGGCAGTGCATTTACATCGGTCTGTGCTCCTGCAAACCCTCCAACCACTGCAAAAGTAGTCACGATTCCATCTGTGCCACCGTATACGATCTCCTTTAAGTAGGCTGAGACGGGAGTCATCTTGTGTTCTCTCT
>CAYGGJ010000016.1:0-15498 GCA_964349415.1 uncultured Gammaproteobacteria bacterium
GTCTATAAACTCCAACGATTCGTCGGAGCCATAGCGCATGTGAAGCTTTATAAGCGTATCGCCCAGTCCCATGGTTCCCAATCCAATTCTTCTTTCTCCTTCAAGCTGGGTTTTTCTTATTCCCTCAAAGATATACGGATCCATATCAACCACGTTATCCTGGAATCGTACTGCAGCGCGGGTTACTCTTTTTAGAAGTTCAAAATCAAATTTACCTTTTTTATCAACAGTGTTTCCTGTAACAAAAGCCGAGAGGTTGATTGAGCCCAGGTTACATACACCCCATGCAGGAAGACCTTCCTCGCCACAGGGATTCACACAGTTGATCCGGTTCCAGTAATAGTTATTGTGAAGCTTGTTGTAGCGCTCCATAAACACTACTCCCGGCTCGGCAGATCTCCATGCAGCCTCTGCGATAAGATCCCAGATCTTTCTGGCTTTTACGATCTTGTGTACGATTACTTTTTTGCCCAGTTTCTTCCAGACCTCGAGATCTCCGTCCCACAGTTTGTCGTAGTCTTTTTCCTGAGGATCAGGGAACATGAGCGGCCAGTCTGCATCTTTTTCAACCGCCTCCATGAACTTGTCGGAGATACAAAGAGAAAGGTTTGCTCCGTTTATTCTGGTCATATCCTGCTTGACGGTTATGAATTCCTCAATGTCAGGATGCCAGTCCCAGATCATAAGCATGAGTGCTCCACGGCGCGTCCCACCCTGCTGAATTATGTCTTTGGTGGCAAGTGAGAAAAGCTCTGCCCAGTTTATGGGACCTGAGGAAAATCCATTTACCTTTTTGACGCGTGCTCCTTTTGGACGGAGTGAGGAGAGATTTATTCCTACTCCACCGCCATGGGCCATAATCTCCACCATCTGCTTTAAGGTATCGAGGATTCCGCCACGGGAGTCTTTAGGTGAAGGGATTACAAAACAATTATAAAAGGAGACGTCGTATCCGGTACCTGCTCCTGCCAAAATTCTTCCGCCGGGGACATATCTAAAGTCGTCCATAGCAAAGAAGAACTCTTTCTCGTGCTTCTTGCGGTTTTTGGGTTTTTCGATTTGTGCTGCTGCTTTTGCAATACGTTTCCACATCTGATCCGGAGTTTTTTCCAGAGGACGCCCTTTTTTATCTTTTACGGAGTATCTGTCCAAAAAGGCTTTTTCAGCAAGTCCTGTAAGCTTCATAGTATTAATGTATATATATAGTGCAAATTTATAATAATTTTTTTACTTCTTTCTCAAACTCCTCAACATCCACAAATCGTCTAAACACTGATGCGAATCTAATGTACGCAACCTTATCGATCTTCTTTAAGTGTTTGGCGACCAAGGTCCCTATAACTTTACTCTCTACCTCGGTATCGTCCCCTTGTTTAATTTCTGATTCCACCTGCGTGACGATATTTTCGATCTGCTCTGCGGTCACGGTCGTTTTCCCTGTCGCCCGAATAATTCCTCTTCGTAGTTTCTCGCGGTCAAAGCGCTCTCTCTTCCCATCTCTCTTGATGACCAGGACCGGCAGATCTTCGACGCGTTCGTATGTCGTAAAGCGTTTTGAGCACTTCGGACATTGCCTTCTGCGTCTGACTACCGTTCCATTCTCAGAGATTCTAGTCTCTATGACCTCTGTATCCTGGTTCTTGCAAAAGAGGCAGATCATGATTGTAAAAGAACTATATTAAAAATTCAAATTTAAATTTAATGCTCCGAAAATCAATATATATGGTGTCATTGGTCCTTGTCAAGCACTAATTATAACATTTTGCTATATCAAAATCTATACAAACTGCATCATAAATCAATTTAGCCTCGAAATTTCGCCCTGTTTAAATAAGGTCATTATTTTGCCAGAATTTTTTTGAACGGAATGTGGACATTGTGCTACAGTAAAAACAAAAAAGCTTTGATAACATCTGTTGATGAAATTTCTCGCAGACCTCCTCTTTCCGAGAGTTTGTTTAAGTTGTGGGTTCTTAGGAAGCCATATCTGCCCCGCTTGTTACAAAAAACTTAGGAAAATTGAAAAAGACAGTTGTTTTTACTGTAGAAAGCCCAGTTTCTTGGGGTTGACACACCCAATATGTAAAAAAAGATATGGTGTCGACGGAAATCTGTCGTGTTTTTACTACGATAATACTTTGAAGAAAATTATAAAGAATATCAAGTACCGGTTAGCTCTTTCCGGGTTAAGGGAATTGCTACTCTTAATTCCACAACGACAATTTGACAAAATAGCCGGTTACAACAAGCTATATGGAAATCTAGAAATAGAACCGATACCGCTTTTTAAGGCGCGTGAAAGACAACGGGGATTTAATCAAGCCGAAGAAATTTCCACATTTCTTTTAGAGTCTTTTGATTTTCACGAAGCCTCAAACCTCACAAGAAACCGTGACACACTTCCACAATCCCGGATTTCAAAATCAGTCGATAGAAAGAAAAATATTAAAAACGCCTTTGCGCTAAAGACGGGTAAGGACTTACGGAAAAGAAAAATAATTCTGATTGATGATATCATGACCACCGGTGCAACAGTTGCCGAGGCAGCCTCTCTTCTAAAGAAGCGGGGAGCCGAAAAAGTCTTTGTTTTTACCCTTGCCAAAGGATAAATTGCTTGCTATAGTAATTCAAAGCTATGGATAAGAAAGTTTATAAGTTTGAAATCTCCGCAAAAACTATCCTCTTTACCATAGCCGTTCTTCTTTTATTAAAGCTTCTATGGATAGTACAAGAGCTTATCTTTTCTTTTCTGATTGCGTTTATCGTAATGAGTGCGCTTAATCCTCTTGTCTCCTTCTTGGAAAGAAAAAGAATTCCCCGAGGACTTTCTGCGTTCGTTATTTTCATCGGACTAATCACAGGCATTGGGTATGTATTTTCATGGATTATCCCGCCATTAGTTGATGAGACCACCCACCTTTTTAAGAATATTCCAGATTATGTGAGGACGCTCAACAAGACATTTAATCTTGATTTGCAGACCGATCTGGTAGCCCGGTCGATACCAAATCTCACCAGCAACACCTTAAATTTTGCAAGAAATCTACTCTCCAACATCATCTTTGTCATCTCGACTATTTTCTTCAGCTTTTACTTCTTAGTTGAGCAAAACATCATAAGAAAGTTCCTTCTTCACTTTTTTGATAAAGGTAAAGCACATGAAGTTTCGGAGATTTTTGACAAAGTGGAAAAAAGAATGAGGGCGTGGTTTTGGGGACAATTAACTCTGATGTTCATAATCGGTCTAGCTACTTTTATCGGGTTGAGTTTATTGGGAGTAAGGTATGTTCTGCCGCTTGCGATAATAGCAGGTCTTTTGGAAATAGCGCCGGTAGTCGGGCCAATCTTATCTGCAATCCCTGCATTTATAGTTGCCTTATCAGACTCATACTTTTCAGGAATGGCTGTCTTGGTTCTTTACTTTATTATTCAGCAGCTTGAAAATCAAGTCATAGTTCCTCAGGTTATGAAGAGGGCTGTGGGACTGGTTCCTCTTGCCACCTTGGCTGCGCTTATCGTCGGAGGTAAGATCGCAGGATTTGTAGGCATCCTTCTTGCAATCCCGGCCACATTGTTTATAGAGACAATAATGGTGGAAATAGCAAAAAACAGACACGCCCACGAAAAGAACTCTTCGTAATATGTTCACTATCCACTTTCTCGCTTGCCTACAACCCTCTGTTATAATGTCTGATATTCCTTTATGAAAGTTGCAGTTTTGGGCGGTGGATTTGCCGGTTTGACCGCAGCATACTATTTGGCCAAAAAAGGTCACTCGGTAACGGTTCTGGAAAAAGACGCTGTTTTGGGAGGATTAGCCTCCGGTTTCAAAAGACCTGGTTGGGATTGGTCTGTTGAAAAGACAGTGCACCACCTTTTTACCAATGATCATGATATCCGCAACCTTGCAAGAGAAACAGGTTTTAAAGGGATCTATTTTACTACTCCTACCACTGCCTCTATATATAAAGATGATAAAAAGACTGACAAAAGAAGCAGAAATAATTACCGCAAAATTCCCGTAGATACACCGCAAGACTTTCTCCTTTTTCCTCTGCTCCCGTTTTTTGTAAAACTCAGAGCTGCTTTTGTGCTGGCCTTTTTAAAATTATCTCCTTACTTGAAGATTTATGAACGGCACACAGCAGAGGAATTCCTAAAAAAAACAATGGGGGACCAGGCATGGGAAGTGCTATGGAAAGAGTTATTTCGGAAAAAGTTCGGTAAATATGCGGTAAATATTCTAGCATCGTTTATGTGGGCCAGAATCAAAAAACGTACTAAGAAACTAGGTTATATAAAAGGGGGGTTTCAGGCATTTCTTACCCACATGGAAGATATTTTAATACGGGATGGCGTAATTGTGAGGAAAAGTTTTATGGTCCGCGATATAAAACAAAGACTAAAAGGCTTTGAACTCCGCATCCTCGACATCAGTAAGAACGCGGAAACAGAGCTGATTTTTGATGCCGTGGTTTCCACACTGCCCACACCGGTTTTATTAAGTATTTCAAAGGGCATATTTCCTGCAGACTATCAGAAAAGGCTGTCTTCGATTCAATACCAGCATGCCATCTCGCTTACTATTGAGATGAAAAAACCCTTTTTGGAAAAAATCTACTGGGCAAATATATGCATTGCCGATAACCCAATAATGGGTGTTTTTGAACATACCAACTTTGCAGACCCAAAGCACTACGGAGGAAAGCATGTGATGTATGTGGGGAACTATGTAGATAAAAACGATCCCCGTTTGAAGCTAAATCAGGAAGAGACTGTAAAGTATTATCTTCCGCATCTTAAGAAGATCAATCCCAAATTTAATCTAAGAGGAGCTAAATTCAATCTATTTAAAGGACCGTTCGCCCAGCCGATATTCGATAAAGAATTTCTCAAAAACAAACCTGATTTTGAGACACCTATCAAAAATTTCTATATAGCCAATCTCGACATGACCTATCCATATGACCGAGGGACCAACTACGCTGTCTCGCTCGGTAAAAAGGTTAGCGAACTACTTTAATTAGAGCCTCTCAATTGAATAAAAGACTATCCTAGAGTATAATTAACACCTATGGCCGAAAGACCTCGTCTGACTGAAGTATCAAAAAAAGAACCCTCAGGCTTCGTTTGTAGTCTGGCTGAGTATCAAGGAAAATCCCCCCGACTGAACGGACTGCAAATGTTGCAGGAAGTAGGGGCTCAAATCCCCGACATTCACGTTATTCAGGACTCCACATATAGGGCATGGCTTAATAATCATAAAAGATTTCCACGAGAAGTGAGAAGGTCACTTATTCAGGCATATGGTCAAATAGCAAAAAATATTGGGGACGAAGGGGTGCATATAGGTCGGGCATTTTACGTTCCAGGGGTTGACGAGCCTTTGGGTCCCCGTACTGCTGATATTAAAAACGGTGCTGATTTTGCTCATGAGATAGAGAAGTTTTTTAAGTTTCTCGCAGAAGATACTGACTATGACCGTGAAGGGGCCGAATTAACCCTTCTTACACACCCCTTTATAAATACCGTTAACCCTCCACAACAGGAAAGCCCTCTGAAGCCATTTGCTGGGGGAGCTGCATTTATAAGAGGCGATGGTGTTATCGAGATTCATGCAACATTCGGACAGGACGAGTCAGTTCAGAGTTTTCCTCACGATGTCTATACGGCAAGAAGAACAAAGACCGGATACGACTTCACCATCCAAGAACATTCTAAAAAAGAGACAATGATCCCCGTGGACGGAGAATATAAGAAAGTATCTTTAGATAAAAGAGTGCGCAAAGATAGGGCAATGGAGATTGATAGAATCGCTCATGTTTCCAAAATTCTTAGGCGGCTCGAGCGGCGCTTTAAGAAACCATTCCGCGTTGAGTTTAATGATAGCCCAAGGGGCATCCTTTTTAGAGAATGTACGGCATATGTCCCTGAAAAAATTCAGAAAGACTTGGATGTTTCGGGTGAGGTAATGTTGATCAGAAACCAGACCGGCGAAGAAGTAAGAAGCATGGTAGCAGATCATGAAGGAGGAGATATGATCGCCTACCTTAGCCGTTCCTTATTTCAAGACAGGAATTTTCGGCTCCTCGATCATTTAGGCATTGAGGCAGTTGCAAGAAATGTAAATCTCGTAGTGCTTGCGTATGGGAACTCCGGCGTAACCGGACACAGAGTGATGAACCTGAAAAATAGGAACATCCCCGTCATGTTTATTGGAGAAGAGCCCATACGAGAAGGAGAGTCCTTAAAAGTTTCTATAAGAGAAGGACGAATAAGAATTGAGAAAGAAAACCCCGTTCAGTGGTTTACACAGATCTCAGAAGATAAGAATAGATGGGGAGGAAAGGCAGTGGGACTTAAAAATCTTCTGGAATTTGGCTTTGAGATTCCAAGCGGTTTTACTGTAGAGACAACTGCATTCCGAAGACATCTTGAGCAAAGTAATGCTGCCGAAGAACTCTCAGAGCTTGCAACTTATAAAGAAATGACCCCTCAAGTGGAAGAACTATTACTAAAGGTTCAAAAAAAAATAAAAGACGTTCCTCTCGATAGCAAGACGCTTGATTACATAATGACATCATTTGGACGGCTAGATTCACCACTTGTATCAATACGGTCATCAGCGACCTGTGAGGATGAAGGGGAGAATGCTTTTGCAGGAAGATTTGAGTCTGTTGTGGGAGTAGCTAAAAATGATCCGGTGCAAATCGAAGAGGCGATGAAAGACGTATATGCATCAGTCTTTAGAGCAGGTGTTTTTGAGGATGCGCGCAACCCCAAACACCATGTTCCTTTTGAAACAATAGAGATGGCTCTTGCTTGTCATGAAATGCTTCCTCAAGATAAACAAGGCACTTTGCACACTACACACGACGGCGATAACGTTGTGATTGAAGCAGGACAAGGCTCACAGGCTGTCGATATGGAGTCGATGCATACGGTTGTAATAAAAAAAGACTCAGACAAGGTAATAGTTTCAGAGGGAATCGACCAAAACTTTTTGGCTCCAGACGAGATGAGGTTGCTTAGAGATTTAGCTTTGAAAATCGAAGAGGCCTTTGATAATCCTCAAGACGTGGAATGGGCGTTTAAGGATGGGAAAGTTGTTTTTCTTCAAGCAAGAGCGCTTGGCAACGGACATTCTTAATATATGCATATAAGAGAGCTTTTTTGTCGTTGACAAGTATATACATAGGTCTTATTATCAATTTAAAACATGGCATTGGTTGAGGCAGTAGTCCCGATCGAAATTCATCCATCACGAGTGGAGACTCAACCTCGCCCCTCCACTTTCTCCCGCGTAAGATCTACTGTACAAGATCATATTTCAGAAAGACGTATCACAAAAGAAGCGCGTTTGAGATCTCAGGCAACCAGAAGAAGGCATCACGAGTCTATTGTGCCTCAAAGAGCCTCGTTTGGGATAAAGAAAAAAGCAGGCGTATTGCTCAGAGCATCAGAGGTGATGGATAAAATAAATAGAAATAAAATATTAAAAAAAGTTGTAGTCCACACTCTTCATGCATCAGGAGTAGATGTGGGAGAAATATCCCGCAGAGCACTTTCCAGAAACGAAGAAGATATAGAAATTCATGAAGATTATATAGCGGGGAGACCAAAAAAAGAGCAGATAGATATTATTGTTTCCACGTCGGCAGCATTCTTACTTCTTTTCCGACGAGAAATTCTTGATCGGGAAAGAGTAAGACTACAACCATCCAATCCCAATCCACAAAGTCAACCACATACTCTTTTTGACGCTAAAAGGATTGTTCTACCTATAGCAGCAACGTAGTTATTTTTTAAGCTGTTCCTTGAAATAGTCCACGAAAGGAATTACCGTCGGGTCTTCTCCGTAAAGCGCTGCAAGATACATCGAAAGATAGCTCCCCATACCCATAAGTTCAAAACACTGCTCTATTTTCGTCTTTCCTTTAAGTTCCTGCCAAACAACGCCAATTTTATTTTGTCCAATAACGTCTTTTGTTATAGAAAATCTTTTTTGAATAGAAGGTGAATATAGACCTGAGTAAAACAAAACAAAGACCGCGAGTTTTTTTAATTCATCCGGATGCTTTAGGCCTTCCATAAGATGATGGTTAAGTTCCGGAATTACCCTAAATGATGAGATTGTCTTTGCGGTTTCATTGGTCTGGTTCGCTACTGCATTGCCAACGCCCGTTAAGAACTCCGACACGACGTAGTACGGATATTTATTGAGGAGCTTTTGTGCGAGCTGTTTAGCCGGATTTTTTTCTACAAGTACATCCAGTTTAAATGAGGAAAGAAGGAAGGGAAGATTGCTAATAGCAGATTCAACTTCTTCTATTGTTACTTCAACCAATCCCAAGGCAAGTAAAAGTCCTAGGTGTCCTCCTACAGCATATCCAAATCCGATTCTCGGTTGCCCCGATGGATTATGAACTGGATCAAATACATAACATGGCGCACTCTCTCCTTTTAGAAATTCGGCAATTTCCCCACCCGCGCAAATTCCGGCCAGTTTTACACCGCGTTCCTTTGCAGTTATTCCACAATGAATAACTTCTTCGGTAGTGCCGGAATACGAGGATAAAATTACCAATGTATTTTTATCAACAAAAGAAGGGAGAATGTAGTCGTCATTAATAAGGTAAGGGACTTTTAGTTTTTCTTTAAATAAATACTGGAGGATCAATGAGGGAAATCTTGAACCGCCCATGCCGCAAACTACAACCCCCGAAACATTTTTGTATTCGTTTGAAAACTCAATCTTTATGCTTTCCGAAAAAGACTGCTCCAGTTGTTTGGGAAGGGCATCTATAGATGTGACGACCTTATCTCCACCTTGGGATTCAAGTACTTTTTTGACATTGTCGAGGTCCATATTAGCTTTTTTTGTAAATCATAATTTGGTAAAGAATGATTCCTGTCGTTACTACACCCAGACCCTGTCCTGCGATCACAACCATGTCGTTTTTTATAAATCCATGCGCGGTCCACAAAGCGTAAGACACAAAAGATATGAGAAAAAAAACAGAAGATAACCCTTCTGTTGATTTTCTCTTTAAGTTTTTCCTGATTTGGTCGGGGAACCCAATAATTTTCGCCAAAAGACTGAAGAAGACAGTCAAAGAGCCGATAATCACAGCTAAATCCAAACTCATCAAATCATTATACAAAAACATAACAGCTGCTTTGGTGTATAATGCAAACTGATGAAGGAAAACAGGTTTAGACTTCTTTTGCAGGCTTTCCGTGTAAATCAATGGATCAAAAATCTCGTTATTTTTACTGCCATTATCTTCTCCGGAGAGCTCTTTAACCCCGTTGCATTTTCACAATCCTTATACGCATTTCTTACATTTTGTCTTCTGTCATCAACCTCTTATGTCCTAAACGACATCATTGATTTTCCGTACGACCGAAAACATCCTTTGAAGAAAGACCGGCCGATTGCTTCAGGAAAAGTAAGCATCCAAGAGGCCACATTTTTAGTATTTGTATTGAGCCTGGTTTCCCTTATTATTTCTCTCTTTTTCTCAATCAAGTTTTTCTTTTTAGCATTGTTGTTCCTCCTCCTCCATTTCTTTTATTCACTGTATCTCAAAAAACATCCCGTTGTCGATATATTTTCGATTTCAATTTCATTCATGATCCGTGCTTTTGCAGGTGAAGTGGCGACCGGTTTTCATATACCGATCTGGTTGACGTTTACGATTTTCTTCGGGTCGCTGTTTATAGCAACCGTTAAAAGACATGCCGAATTTGTAATTCACGGGACGGAAACACGCAGAGCACTGTCTTTTTACAAAGAGCATTTTTTGGATTTTCTCACCACCACTTTCGCGACGGCATCAATTATTGCATATTCCTTTTACACTTATTTTGAGCCCCCTGCTTTGGGTGGCGGACAACAGGTTACGAGAATGTTTAACCAAATTCTTCCCTCATTCGAGGCAAGAAAATGGCTTATGGTAACGATTCCGTTTGTCGTATATGGAATAGCACGGTATGCGCAGCTTTTGTATGAGCGCGAAGAAGGAGAAAGACCTGAAAATATAATTACCAAGGACAAACCCTTGATCGCATGCATGCTTTTATGGGGTGCGACCGTAATTCTGCTTTTATATATTCTTTAAAATCGCGTCGTTTATATCCTATTGAAATTTTTCCTATAAGATATGATAATAGGGAGCACAAAATTGTATGCGTAAGAAAAAAGAAGAAAAAACATTAAACGCTCCATTATCAGGACAAAAGAATCAAGCGGTCTCTCTTGCTATCGAACAGATCCAAAAACAATTTGGAAGAGGTGCTATTATGCGGTTGGGCGAAACACCTGTCGCTCAAGTTCCGATCATCCCGACCGGAATCATGCCTTTGGATGTAGCGTTGGGTATTGGCGGAATTCCAAAAGGAAGAATCATAGAGATTTTTGGACCGGAATCATCGGGAAAGACCACAGTCTGTCTCTCTATCATCGCAGAGGCACAAAGACAGGGAGGCGTTGCTGCATTTATTGATGCAGAACATGCACTTGATCCTGCTTGGGCGCAGAAACTGGGAGTAAAGCTTGACGATCTATTGGTCGCTCAACCCGATAACGGTGAGCAAGCCCTCGAGATTACTGAGTCACTGATCCGCTCAGGAGGCGTTGATCTTCTCGTAATCGACTCAGTAGCCGCTTTGGTACCACGGGCAGAGATTGAGGGAGAGATGGGAGATGCACAGATTGGATTACAGGCGAGGCTTATGTCTCAGGCATTGAGAAAACTTACGGGAGTGGTTTCAAAATCAGGTACCACTGTAATCTTCACCAACCAAATCCGTCTGAAGATCGGGATCATGTTTGGAAACCCCGAGACAACTTCCGGAGGAATGGCTCTTAAATTCTATGCATCGATACGCTGCGATGTGAGAAAGATAGAGACCTTAAAAAGAAACAACGAAGTGTACGGTACCCGCGTGCGGGTAAAAGTAGTTAAGAATAAAATTGCTCCACCTTTTAAAGAAGCTCAGTTTACCATTACTGCAGATGGCATAGATCGGGATGATGCAGTAGTGGAATCGGCTATACAAGCTGAAGTGATTACAAAAAGCGGTTCGTTTTTAAGACTGGGAGAAAAGATGTTGGGACAGGGCAAGGATCAGGTGAAAGAACTTCTCGCAAAAGATGATAAGCTGCGCGCCCACCTTCTTTCAGAAATTCATAAAAAACTAAACGGCAAGAAGTAATGTACGAAGAGCAGGAGCTTTTGGATAGAGCAAAAAACCTCGCATATTTTTATCTCAAAATACGCCCCCGTACAGAAAAAGAAATTGTCGACTATCTTTCAAAAAAAAAGAAACGTCACAAGCTTACTGACGAGATCATAAAAAAAACAGTAGATTCTCTTAAAGAGGAAAAACTTATAGACGACAAAGCGTTTATCAGCTGGCATGTTGATAGGAGATCCAGAGCCAAACCAAAATCGCGAATGCTTCTTTCACAGGAGCTTATCAAACATGGAGTTTCAAGAGAATTAGTTACCTATTTTTTTGAAGATCAACCACTTGAGGAAGAACCATTGGCCAAAAAAGCACTTGAACCTCGATGGGCACGATGGAGTCATTTTCCAAAGGACAAGCGCTTCCAAAAGGCTGCCAGTTTCCTCCAGAGAAGGGGTTTCTCTTACGGAGTAGTAAAAAACACCATTGCAGAATTGGAGAAAACGGAGTACAATTAGCTCAAGAATTTAATAATTATCATTTCATAAGAAAGATCTACTAAAAGACTTAATTTCATGAAAGAGAGAAGCGCAGGAATTACCACTAACTTTTTTCTCACCAGGATATAAATAACCCTGTCTTTCATACTGTCTTAAAAATCTTTCTTCCTAAAAAATATGTCTACAAAAACTACAGATAAAACCCGCGACGAGCTTATCGATAAGCTTTCAAAAGTTGCAAAGCTCACACCGGACCAGGCAAAAAAAGAACTTCTTGAACAATGGGAGCACAAAATGGCAAAAGAGATTGCCACCCGCATACGTGCAGCAGAAGAAGAGATAAAGACCAAGGTTGAAGATAAAGCAAAAGAAATGCTCGTTGATTCTATGAAGCACGGCGCCACAGATTATGTTGCCGAATTCACTCTTTCGGTAGTCAATCTCCCCAACGACGATTACAAAGGACGGATCATCGGAAAAGACGGAAGAAATATACGCGCATTTGAACTTGCGACCGGAGTTGATGTTGATCTTGAAGAAGAAGGAGTAATCCGGCTTTCATCATTTGACGCAACAAAAAGAGAGATTGCAAGAATTTCTCTGGAAACCTTAATCCGCGACGGAAGAATTCAACCCGAAAGGATTGAAGAGATTGTAAAAGAGACCAAAGCAAATCTTGACAAGACAATCTTTAAAGCAGGAGAGGATCTTGCGCATAAAGTCGGCGTTTATAATCTACCTGCGGAGATAACCTCCCACCTGGGAAAGTTTAAATACAGATATTCTTACGGACAGAATCTTATCCTTCATACACTTGAAGAAACAAAGATCGGAATTGCGCTTGCCCATGAACTGGGCGCAGATGTAAATGTTGTAAAGCTTGGGTGTCTTTTGCACGATATAGGAAAGGTAGTTTCTGATAAAGAAGGATCACACGTTGATCTGGGAGTAGAGCTTATTAAAAAACACAGATTTCCGGATGCCGTAATTGGTGCAGTTGCCGCCCATCATGAAGATATTCCATTTCCGTCTATTGAAGCGGTTATCGTCTATATTGCAGATGCAATATCAGGAGGAAGACCGGGAGCACGCCACGAAGACTTTGCTGAGTATCTGAAGAGAATTAAAACCATAGAAGACGCAGCAAAGACTAAAAAAGGAGTTAGAGAGGCATATGCTTTACAAGCAGGCCGGGAACTCCGCGTTATTGTAAGGCCAGATGAGATTTCAGATGATGAGGCGACAGTGCTTGCAGAAAAGGTCCGTGAAGAGCTTGAAGAAAAATTTGAAGTATTTCCGGGTCAGATAAAGGTCACAATCATCCGCGAATTCCGCGCCGAAGCCACTACTAAAATCTAAGAAACTTTCTTCACACTTCGTTATACTGAAGGTAATACATGAGTAGAGCACTAAAATTCTTATACCTCGTACATTTTCTAAATGTTCTTGCAGATTTCATACTCATTCCAATATTTGCCCTTTTTGTTACAAGTGTAAATATTAGCGTTCAATACGTAGGCGTTTTATTTGCGCTCGGCTACGTCACTGCTTCCATAACCAGTTTGTTTCTCGTTAAAGTTCGTGAAGGAAAACATGTGGACGAGTATCTGTTAAGACTTTGTTACTTTTTAAAAGCGTTGGGCTGGTTTTTATTAATCTTTGTGCAAACTTTGCCAATGCTGATCTTTGTGCAGATAATAAAGGGAATAGGGTACGGATTAGGAGCTCCTTCTTTCGCAGCGCTTTTCTCCGATCACCTCAATAAAAATAAGCGTTTAGCCGAATGGGGAGACCTCGTTGTTATTGAGAACGTTGCTATATGTATTGGATCAATTTTCGCAGGCTTTGTTATGGTGAAGTTTGGATTCACCGCGATATTTATCACCATGGCTATTCTTGAGTTTTTCGCATTTTTTCTCTTCCATTACGGACTCCAAAACAGGAATCACCGTTAAACTCTTCCGAAGCCCTAAACCAAAATTGAATTTTGATATAGATTGTTACAAAAAGATGTTTAAAGTATGGATTGACAAGACGCCTAAAACCTACTATTCTATGCGAGAAAGGAGGTGAGAACAATACAAACACTATGACAAAAGCAGATTTAGTCGCTCAGGTAGCGAAAAAAGCAGGACTCACTGCAAAAGCAGCAAAAGATGCAGTTAACACTGTCTTTGCCCAGGTCTCTCAAGCATTGAAGAGAGGGGAAAAGGTAGTTGTAACAGGCTTTGGTACCTTTATGGTACGACGTAGAGCACAAAGAAAAGGAAGAAATCCTCAGACGGGTGCAGAAATTCAAATTCCGGCAACAAAAACGCCAGGATTTACAGCTGGTAAGTCTTTAAAAAGACTTGTCAAATAACAAAGCCAAACAACCCCGCAAAAAAGGACGATCTCCTGCGGGGTTGTTTCATTTTATTGTATCAAAGTGTAAGTTTGAGTATAATGTTCATACATGGTGAAAAAGCTTAGTGTTCCTTTTGTATTGGGGATTTTCATGCTTTTTATCATCCCGGTTTTTTATCTGGTTGATTATTCGCAGGAAATAAATCTTACAAAGCAGGATAAGATTGAGTACACTCTACCACACCCTGGTATTCTTCCCGACCACCCCCTTTATGTTTTTAAAGCTGCCCGTGATAAGTTAATGGAGTTTTTTACAAGAGACAGTATTAAAAAAGCAGAGCTATATCTTTTATTTTCGGATAAGCGCGTAAAGATGGCCGAGGAACTTGCTACAAAAGGAAAAAACAATTTGGCGATATCAACATTCTCAAAAGCGGAGAAATATTCTCTCAAGATCCCGGAAATTCTCAGGGAATCTAAACAACAGGGAGTGGCACCCACAGCAGCGCTTATCGAAAAGCTAAAGCTTAGTAACGAGAAGCACCGTGAAATATACTCTCATCTTCTTGAAACATTACCCGAAGGAGAGCAGGAAGGACTTTCGCTAATCGGTGAACTTAATCTTCAGGTGTCCAACGAAATCTCAACTCTCAAGTAATCCAAAAATCACGGGGAGAAGTAGTAGATTTTGCTGCAGCGTAACCCAGTAATGATCTCCCATCCCGGTACCCAGAACCACCATAAAACAAAGTGCAAAAGCCAAAGACCGCAACCTCTCCGCAATCTGTCTTCCTCCTAAAAATACCAGTATTCCAAAAAAAACGATCCCTACCTCGGCAAGCACGTATAGCAAAATGTTGTGTACCGGTTGAAATGACAACATTAAAAATCTTGATCCCATACTGCCTTGGGCGATTAAATAATGACCAAGTCCGGTACCCCACGGGTGGGTCCTCACAACTTCAAGGGAATTGCCGAAAAGCTCAAACCGTTTGGAGATTGAGAAGGGATCGGTCTGTGCCGACATGAAGACAAAGGCCAAGGCGACTAATATAAGCGCGCGTGAGGTTATACATAGTTTGCATGAAAAGTCCCCTTTCCGTATCAGACAGATGAAGTTGATTAAAAGAAAAAAACCAATAGCGATTTTAGAAAATGAGAGAAAAATTAAAATACTTGTTCCAAATAAAATAGTTTTCGTAATCCACGGGTACCTGGTTTCTTCTAAGGTTAAGATGTAGGTGTAGATAAGTAGGAAAAACCCGGCCATGGAATTAGGATGTGAGAAGGTTCCGTAAGGTCTTAAGATTTCAACTCCCTGCAATGAGGCTTTGGCAACATCAGGTAGGGAGAGTGTGATCGCTCTTTCACCAAAAAAATAAAAAAAGCCTTGTACGGAGTGTTTCATAGCGAACTGAGCTGTGGAAAGTACGACCTCAAAAACAACTCCCGTAAGCAA
>CAYGGJ010000017.1:0-14696 GCA_964349415.1 uncultured Gammaproteobacteria bacterium
TCCGGAAATGTTTTTTTCCTATCCACTACAAAGGTTTTACTTCCGCCTAACGCATCGGTTACGGTAAATTCATCCCCGGGCTCCATTGCACTAAGCCGGTAAAATATAGCCGATCCTGTTGCAGTATCCAGATGTCCGGCTATCACCGAATTTCCCCGTTCTCCGGGCTTTGGACCATGCTGATACCAAGCGACGTTCCAGTCATTTTTAGGCACATCCATTCTCCCCTCGGCCGTTTCACCTACATGTTCAATAGGCGCATTCACATTTAATTTTGGTATGGATAGCGTTTGGGGAAGAGGATAGGGCGTGGGGCTGGGCAAAGGCAACGACGAAACGATTTTGGAAGTAATTGAGGGCAAAGGAGTTTTATTTAGATCCCACCATACTCCGACGAATAAAGCTGCCAGAATAGCTGTCCCAATTATTGTGGATATTAATCGTCTCATAGTTGCGCTTTACCGATTCTTTAGTTTCCTCCACCAAGTCCTGTTGCAGGCGCTCCACTCGGAGTCATTGCATCTGTTGGGCTTGGACTTGGACTAGCTGTTTGTGCCAAAAGTGCACCACCTAACATAAGGCTTGCTGCTAAGAGCACGGTTGTAACTGCAATTTTCATATTATATCTCACCTCCTTTCCTTTTTCGCATAAAATAATCTTTCTCCTAACTTTATAAAAGCAATATGTAAGAATTGTAGGAGGGGAGTAAGAAGTCGGTAAGAATAGAAAATCCTCTTGTGTGGCTCCGTCATGATATAATAGCTTTCTTATGTCATTGAAAGAAAGAACTCTGGGATGGAGGCGTGATGTTACCGCCAGCATAATATCGAAAATATTTCCTTACGAAGTAACTGTAAACTCATTCCCTCTTGATATGATTCGAACTTATACCGACGACGGATATGGAATTGTTATGGTTTACAACCATCCTTCAAAAAGTGATCATGTTCGAGCAGCTTCGGTTATCGTGGACGAAGTAGAAGGAGTCAAAACAAGAAGAATCGCAAGTCCGATCGCACTTCATCAATTAAAGACGTTGGCAAAACTACTTGGTCGTGTCGGAAGAGTAGAGCTTTTACCTGTTGTAACCGATGACACCAGAGAAAAATTTAAAGAAAAAGGAAAAACACTTCCCTCAATTCGCGCACAAGTTAAAATGGCAGGAGACTACATGGAAAGCGGAAGAGAGATTTTGAGAGAGGGAGGAGTTTTAGCAGTCGCACCCCAGATTGGAAGAAGAAGTACTCTCGGTGAGCCAGGAGGAAAAGTACTAGAGCGATTTTTCTCTGGATTTGATCATGGCAAGATTGCTTTCTTGTTTGTCGGGCTTGGGATCACTGGAGTAACAGATTACAGTAAACCAGGAATAGATGGTTATAACGTAAGAAAGCCTTTCTCTATTACCTTTGGAAGACCGATGACACGCGTTGAGCTTGAAATACTAGCAAGAAATTCAGGAACGACTATTGACAAAGTAGTTTTTAATGAGCTTTCAAAAGTAGTTCCTCCGGCGTATCTTTAGCGCAGATCCAGAGATTCTGATTTAAAAACGAGACTCTTGGGCTTAATAATTACCTGCCGTCCCCCTTTTTCTATATAGCCCGCATCAATCCCCTTGAATTTATTCTTCTTGATAATCCGTAAAGCTTTCTTAATGTCTTTCTTCGGAAGAAAAAGTGCATAGTCCTGACCCATGTTATATGTTTGATACATCATATAGTCATCAAGGTTTGCATGCTTCTGAATAAATAGAAATACTTCCTGAGGTTTAAAAATCTTTTCTATGACATAAGTGAATGGTTGACGGGCCCTCATAATTTTTCTTAAGCCGTGTCCTGTGATATTGGATATATAGTGAATATCAACACCGGCATCAAGCAAATCTTGCACAACCTTGGCGTAAATATTTGTTTTAGTTAAAAGTTCTTCGCCATATTTTTTTCCATTGGAAAGCTTAGTGCCGTAGCCTTTTGGAAGTCTTTTTGCGATAGCGCGGGTGAGCGATATTCCATTTGCGTTTACACCGTTACTCTTAAGAAAAAGTATTCGGTCACCGTTTTTAAGTTTTTTATCAGTTATTAGTCTTCTTTTATTTTTTATAAATCCAATTGCACTTCCGGCGAACTCGGCAACATCTTTTACTACTATTTGCTTCATAGTTGCAGTTTCTCCGCCGCCCCAGGAAGCACCGGCTATATCACAGGCCTGCTTCCAACCTTTTATAAGATCTCTCATTCTCGGTAAATCATAAAGCCATGTATTATCTTCGATTGCCCAGTAGGCGTGGACGACAAGAGGTTTTGCTCCAACTGTTATTAAATCGTTAATAATAGTTGCCACGGTATCATGAGCAATCACATCGTAGTAAGTTCTTTTGGTAATTTTTCTTGTGTTATCAGCGACTAAATTTTTTGTTCCCAACCCTTCCACGACGCTTGCCATGTAATGACTACCTTGTTTCCAGACATACGCAGATTCTCCGCGTGAATCTGAGACTTCGGCAAAGCCAGATTTAAGTAAATGTTTGGCTGTGGATTTTGCACTTTCCTGAAAAAGTTTTTTGACCGGGTCTTTTGTCTCGTAATTATCTCCAACCTGTTCGTAAGTAATTCTTTCTGCTTTATTTATAAAAGGCTTTAAATTTAGCAGAATTCTTTTTTCAATAGGATATTCTGATTTCTTAAATTTCCTTCCGGTCAATTTTTCATAAACATCAATATATCTTTGAGATAAATCTTGAATTAGTTTTCTCGACATTCGCTGCGGTTTCTTACCTTTGACGTAACCCCGGTCTGTATACCAAAGACGTAAAAATTCTTTATCAAAGTTTTCCGGCTCTAACCCTTTTGCGGCACGGGCTTTATATGTTTTTTTTACCCAAAACCTTGAAGAGTCAGGAGTATGTATCTCATCAATAAGCGTAAGCTTGCCGTCGTACAAACCAAATTCGTATTTTGTATCAACCAGAATAAGTCCTTTTCTTTCGGCAATTTTTTGACCCAGAGCGAAAAGCTTAAGAGAAACTTTCTCCATCTGCTCATAAAGCTTCTTATCTACAATTTTTTGTTTAAGAATTTCTTTTTTTGTAAGGCGTTCATCGTGTAGTTTTGCACCAGCAAGGGGATGAGTAGTTGGGGTAATGATGGGACGTGGAAGTTTTTGGTTTTTCTCCATGCCTTGAGGAAATCTGATGCCGTAAATTACCCTTTCACCTTTTTTATAGGATGGCCATATTGAAGTAGCGGTAACTCCTGTTAAATAACCACGTACTACCATTTCAATAGGAATAGGAGTGCAGTTTTTGACAATCATTACGTTGGAATCAGGTACCTCTATCATATGGTTTGGTACGATATGTTTTGTTTTGTCGAACCAGAATTTTGAGAGAAGATTGAGCACGGCTCCCTTATGAGGGATATGGCCCAGCACTATGTCAAAAGCCGATTGCCTGTCCGTTGTAATAAGAATTCTTTTGTCGTTTTCAATATAAATATCGCGTACTTTGCCCTGTAATTTTTCCCTACCCGGAAGAGTAATAGTTTTTAGCATCAATTTCTTAAGTATTTTTTGTATTTAATCTTTTCCAAACGCGTTGCTTTGTCTAAAACCTCTTTTTTCATATTGGTCTTAAACTTGTTTATTTTTTTTGCCAAGGAAGGGGAGCTTAAGGAGAGAATCTGAAGTGCAAGAAGCGCCGCATTTTTGGCGCCATTTATCGCAACTGTCGCAACAGGTACACCGGGCGGCATCTGAACAATTGAGAGGAGGGAGTCAAGGCCGTCCATAGTCTTTGTTTTTATCGGAACCCCGATTACTGGAAGATGTGTAAAAGCCGCAGTCATGCCCGGAAGGTGAGCGGACCCACCGGCAGCTGCAATTATCACCTTTACTTTTTCCCTTTCCGCTTTCTTTGTAAAGCTTTTTACGCGGTCTGGAGTACGGTGGGCTGAAACGATAGTCAACTCGTAGGGAATTTTGAATTCGTCAAGGACTTGGGCCGAATTTTTCATAATTGGCAGATCCGAATCCGATCCCATAATTATTGCAACAAGTGGTTTCATATTGAAATATATTTTCTGGCAAGCCGTGCTTTTCTGTATGCGTCAGTCAGGTTTTTTCCAAGCGCCGTGATGTGTCCCATCTTGCGATCAATTTTGGTCTCAATTTTACCATAGATGTGTACAAAGACCTCCGATAGAGCAAGAGCTTTTTTTAATCCTTTAAGTTCTGTAAATCCCGTGCGTTCGCCCAGAATATTAATCATGACGGCTGCCGGAGAAGTCATGTTGGTTTTCCCCAAGGGAAGACCGGTGATCGCACGGATATGTTGTTCAAATTGTGAGGTCTGACACGCCTCAATTGTGTAGTGTCCGGAATTGTGAACGCGTGGAGCAATTTCATTAATAAGAACTTTTCCGGTTTTTGTTAGAAACATTTCAATTCCGAAAACACCTGCACCTTTGAGCGATCTCATTACTTTTTTGGCAAGTAACTCGGCATTTTTTTTTACTTTTTTTGAGACTCTTGCAGGCGCCATTACTACGTGGCAAATATTATTTTTATGAAAAGTTTCACATACGGGAAAAACAGCAAGGTCTCCTTTTATGCTTCTTGCGACGACGACCGAGAGCTCTTTAGAAAAGGGAACAAATTTTTCAATGTAGAGTTTTCTTCCTTTTAATTTCTTAAGACCCTTTTTAAAATCTGCTTTATTGTTAATTAATGCGTTCCCTCGTCCGTCGTACGCATCGAACCGCGCCTTTAGCAGAAAAGGGAAGTCAAATTTTTCGATAAGGATTTCAATCTTTTGTTCGTCTTCAACTAATACAAAATTTGCAGTAGGAATTTTATTTTTCCTTAAAAAAGTTTTCTGTACAAATTTGTCCTTAATTATAGCCAAGGTTTTCGCAGATGGATTCACTCGTACCCCTTTTTTTGTAAGTTGATTGAGAATATCGGCATTTGCGAGCTCTACTTCAAATGTCAAGAAATCTGATTTTGCAGCAAGTTTTGTGATAGCTTTTCGGTCTTTATAGTCGGCAATGATTTGAGAGTCTACAACCTGACCTGCCGGACTTTGTGGAGTAGGATCGATTACGTGGACATCAAATCCTAATTGTTTTGCAGAAAAAGCCAGCATTCTTCCCAACTGTCCACCGCCTACAATACCGATTCTATTTTTCACAAGGACTTTCTTATTTTTTTAACTAACAGTAAAGATCTTTTTTTCGCTGTACCCGTATGTTTTGAAACATCTAGAAGCTTATCTATTTCGTTTGGTTTTAAATACTTTTTTATCATCGTATCTTCACAAAGAAGAGATACGAGAGAATTTTCTTTCCCGTTTTGAATATCTTCCCATGCTTTCATTGCAATGTTTCTCAATATCTCATGTACTTCTTGCCGGTTCGCTCCCTTTTTAACCAGCTCAATAATGATATTTTCAGTCGCGGAAAACGGACCGTACAGGGAGAGGTTGTAAGAGATGCGTTTTTTGTGAATTTGAAGACCACTAAGTACTTGACCTAAGGTGATAAGAATTTCATCCACTGCGAGGAAAGCATCCGGAAAAATAATTCTCCGGTTTGCCGAATCATCCAGAGTCCGTTCAAGATAAGAGTGAGCAGCGTTTCCAAGCGCGACCTGGGGTAGAGAAGAGACGTAGCGTGCAAGGGATGTTATTTTTTCAGAACGTATTGGATTTCTTTTAAATGGCATCGCGGATGATCCCACCTGTTTTTTTCCAAAAGGCTCGGACCACTCTCCAAAGGACGGAGACTGCATAATTCTCAGATCATTTGCAAACTTTGCGCAAGATGCACCAATACTATTTAATACGCTTAAAATAAGATAGTCTATTTTTTTCGTCCCGACTTGCGACGAGATCAGGAGGGATTGAAGTCCAAGCTCTTTCATCACTCTTTCTTCCATCTGGTCTGCATTTATTTTGTTTTTCTCCAGCAGTTTCACATAACTTGCCGACGTGCCCACTGCACCCTTCATGCCCTTTGCTTTTAATTGCGTCCCCACAAATCTCAAATATTGCAGGTCAATAAGAAGATCTTGCGCATAAAATGCCAACCGGTATCCGACGGTAGTCGGCTCGGCAGGTTGCAGATGCGTATATCCCATACAGGTAAGATCAGCATACGTTCCGATTTTTTTACTAAGTTCTTTTAATGCCTGAACAAGCTTGCTCTCGATGATATCTAGAGCCTCTTTTGCTTGGATGGTCGCAGCATTATCCACTATGTCATAACTGGTTGCGCCGAGATGAATTTTTCCCCCTCCTTTTTTTGCATGTTCTGCAAATTCTTTGATGGCTGCGACTACGTCATGATTATTCTGCTTTTCTATCTGCAAAATTCTTGAGATATCTAATTTGCCTTCATTGCGGATAAGATCGCCGAGTTCTTTTTTGGAAATTAATCCGGCTTTTCTTTGTTGCTTGGCAAGCGTCACCCAAATTCTTCTCCAGAGTAAATATTTATTTTTCTCGCTGAAGATTTTGCGCATCTCATCCGACCCATATCTCCACGAAAAGACAGAAGTGTAAGTAGAATTATTGGGATTTACCATCTCTGATTATCCGTGGTGAAGTCTAATATGTTCCTTCGCCCTCTCAAGTGCCGTTGGATTTCCGGGGATATGCAAGTTTCCTCCTGCAAAAGGAGTCGTAATAAATGGGTCGGGTTTTAACGGGAGCCTGGGGCTTTTGAGATGAGCGGCAATTGTTTCGACTAATTCTTCTGTTGTTTTCATGCCGTCTAATACAACGTGAGCGTGCACTTTTTGCGGTTCAACGTTTGCAATAGTTCCATCTACCATTGCATTTCTTATATATTCTGATTGATCCCATGGATCACTTCCTCTTTTTCTCGTCAGCCTTCTTTTCATCATTTCATTACGTGGAAGATCTAGATAAAAGCGGAAGTCATATATTTCCAGCGTGCGGGGATCATGGAGTACAAATAATCCTTCAACTATAGTGTATTCTCTCGGTTCTAAAATTTCAGAATTTACCCCGGCGGCAATACTCTCCCGTGACCTGGGCTGTACTTCTATTGCTTGCCCCCTGCTTAGTTTTTGCATGTCGGAATGAAATCTTGCCATGTCAAAAAGTTTAGGATCCTCCCAATTGACAACGGTTCCCGATGCAAGTAGCGCTTTAAGTTCATCCGAGCCTTCAGGATAGGAATCATAATCATCAAAATGTACCATCACCGATCGCTCTTCTCCCAAGCGAAGACTTAATTTTTCTGCAGCTGTAGTTTTTCCCGAATTAGTGGGACCTGCTAAGCCAATCATTGTAATTCTTTCTTTCATAGGTTTCCTATTATAACCTAAACTTTCATTTTCAACATTTTATTTTCATTTGGTAGAATTAGCATGCTCATGCACACAAAAAAGAAATCATTAAGGGTTGGGGTTGTAAGGTTTCCTTGTTCGAACTGCGATTTTGACACGCTCCGTTTTTTTACAAAGTTTGGCCATAAGCCCGAATTTATCTGGCACAAAGAAACAAAAGCATCAAACTTCGATCTCTTAGTAGTCCCGGGAGGGTTTGCATTTGGTGACAGAGTATATAGAAAAGCGACAGGGAGGTATGAAATAGATCCCGGTGTTCAGGCGCTCCGTTCTCCGGTTATGAAAGTAATATATGATTTTGCAAAAAAGAAAAAACCAATTCTAGGAATTTGTAACGGCTTTCAGATACTCGTAAAAGCAGGATTATTGCCGGGAAAACTTACTCAGAATAATTCTCATAAATTTTTCTGCGACTTTACTACGTGTAAGATCACCGGCTCATCATTTTTTACAGATGAAAAGATGCTTGGAAGAAAATTTAAAGTACCGGTGGCCCATGGTTACGGAAAATACGTAGTAAATAATAGTGAATATAAAAAACTCAAGAAAAACAAACAAATATTTCTGGAGTATCAGGGACTTAACCCAAACGGCTCTCTGAAAAATATTGCAGGAGTAACAAATAAAGATAAAACCATTTACGGAATGATGCCGCATCCCGAGAGAACCACTGACGGAAAGTTTTTTATGAGGGCTATAGAAAAGTATGTCAAAAACTAAATCAATCCTCGAAACTCTCGCTGAAGCGATGAGCAGCGAGCATACAAGCTACAAAAGTACAAGAAAACTACTTCCGCTTTTGCCGACAAAAGGAAAAGGTGTAATACAGGGGCCTGGTGAAAATGCAGGAATTGTAGATCTGGGAAAAGGTTGGGCGTTAGCGCTGCGGGTCGAAAGTCACAATCACCCAACCTTTATCAAACCATATCACGGTGCTGCCACAGGAGTCGGCGGAATCCTGCGAGATATTTTTACGATGGGCGCGCGACCAATCGGTAGCCTTGATTTTTTAAGGTTTGGCGCAGACAAAAAAGGAAAAGAACTATTGAAAGAAGCTGTTCATGGAATTGCAGATTACGGAAACTGTATAGGAGTTCCGACGGTCGGAGGAGACATCTTTTTCGATAAGACGTACAATCACAATTGTCTCGTAAATGTTGCTGCTTTCGGCATAGTACAAAAGAAAAACATAATTTACGGCAATGCTCTTACACCGGGCAGCGATCTGATTTATGTGGGAGCCCGTACCGGCAGAGATGGAGTAGGTGGGGCGCAGATGGCATCGGCAAGTCTTGATAAGTTGGATGAAGGAGCGGTTCAGAAAGAAGATCCCTTTTTAGAAAAACTTCTGCTTGAGGCATGTTGTGAGCTGGCCGAAACAGATTGGATAGAGGGAATGCAGGACATGGGCGCCGCAGGACTTCTTTGCTCGACAACCGAAGTTGCTCTGCGCGGTAGAAGAAGAACGGGGAAAAATCTTGGAACCAAAGTATATTTGAATCGAGTGCCGATGAAGGCTAAGCGTATGACGCCCGTTGAACTTTTGCTCTCCGAATCACAGGAAAGGATGTTGATAGTAGGAAAAAAGAAACATAGACAAAAAATTCTTAAACTCTTTAAGCATTGGGATCTAGAGGCAACTGCAATAGGAACCGTCACCAACGACGGAAATTACACGATCATTTACGATACTCCCAAGAAAAAAAACATCAAGCTACCGATGAAGTTTAATGAAGTGATCCCTGATGTATATGACGAATGGCCCAGACAAAAATGGGTTCCACAAAAGACTCCCCACAAAAAAGCTTCAAAAAAAGAAGTTAAAAAAATCTGGCAGCAATATGACTGGATGGTAGGTACGAGAACACTGAAAGGTCCTGATAAGCCGGGACACTATGCCGTTTTAGATCTTCATGAGATAGGTAAGAAACTGGTCATCAGCTGGAGCTCGGATGAAGGTAGATCTGACAAAAGTCCAAAAAAAGGCATTCACTACGCTTTTGATAAATGTTTATCGTATCAAAAGAAACTAAAAGCAAAGCCACTTGCGATCACCAACTGTCTGAACTTCGGGCATCCAAAAGATTCAATGGGCGCTTTTGAAGGAACCATAAAGGGATTGAGGCAAAGGAGTTTGAAATATAAAATTCCAATAGTTAGTGGAAACGTAAGTCTTTACAACGCGCACGGAAACAAATCAATCAAGCCCACACCGACTTTAGTTATGGTTGGACTCGCAGACTGAGTATTAGACAACCGCTTTAGTAAGAACTAGAGCGGGTTTTGTTACGGTGCAATGTTGATCGGTCAGATCATAATCTACTCCAAGACCGGAAAGGATGTCTGTAAATTCTACTAGATCAAATCTTGCGCTTCTCATCGGCTTCAAATATATTCTACCCCCAGGTTTTAAAACTCTTAAGATTTCCTTCAGACTTTTTTTCCATTCGGTTGGATGAACCCAATAAGGAAATGCAAAAAGTGAGACAACCGAATCAAAAACAGCGTTTTTAAAAGGAAGATTTTGAGCAAGGCCAGCAATAGAGCGTTCCTGCCAATTTCCATCTTGTTTTACAAAATTACGGTTTTCTTCTTGTAATAATCTCGGATTTACAGATACGACTTTTTTTCCTTGTACAGCAGCGCCTTTCGAAAATGCTTCATCCTTACCGGCTCCGAGATCTAGTATATGACTACCCAAGTCTTCTAGTGATATTTGAAACGAATCAAGGTACTCCAAAAAGTCCCTGCTCGTTAACCTTGACATAAGAGCTTGCGTAAGACCTGTTTTCTGCAAAAGTCCCTCAGGCGCAGTATCAGTTACTTTTATTGGCTTCCCATTGTCCAAGGAGGAATATACATACTTTCCATCCAAAAATTGGTGATTGGGTATATTGAAATTTTTCTTCAACAGGTTTAGAGAGGTGTTGAGTCTTTCTTCCTGGCTCAGATTCTGGCCCGTATACAGCTTCCGCCGTTCCATTCTATATTATACCTTAAAGGCTGTTATAATGGGCTAAATGAGCACAAAAGCTCTCATACAAGAAAGAATTTCAAGGCTTCAGACAGACGAATTGATAATTCAGAGCAAGTCGGATCTTTTGATTAAAAAATTCACTTCAGATTCAAAGCGCTTTAAAGACAAAAAAACATTTAATACCTGGAAAAGGAACAAGAAGATTTTTATTTTGACAGATGAACAAAAAAGACTTTTGGGTTTTATTTGGTTTGAAAAAAAGGGCGTGCTTCTGAAAAACCCACCTAAAAAGTTGGAATCCTACAAGACTACTTTTGCAATCCGGTTGTACAAAAAAGCCAGAGGCAAAGGACTTGCAAGAGATTTTATGAAAGAAGTATTTGTGCGAATAGATGACCGGAATATTTGGCTGAGTACGGTATACAATAATAAGAGGGCAATAAACTTATACACTAAGTTTGGATTTAAACCGGTCGCAAAAGAAGACAAGAGATTGTATATGATCTATGAAAACAAAAAGTAGTGAGCTCGAAAAAGCTACCTTTGGAGCAGGGTGTTTCTGGCAGGTGGAGGAAGACTTTCATCACATCGACGGAGTAAGAGAGACGGAGGTAGGATATGAAGGGGGAACGTTTGAAAACCCAAATTACGAAACAGTATGTGCTGATCGGACGGGTCATGCCGAGGTTGTTGAGATAACGTATGATCCTACAAAGGCTACTTACGAACAGCTGCTTGAATTATTCTGGAAAAGTCATAATCCAACTACTTTAAACAAACAGGGCCCGGACGTTGGATCACAATACCGTTCTGTCATCTTTTACCATAATGAAGAGCAAAAAGAAAAGGCTGAAAAATCAAAACAAGAAATTGAGAAATCCGGAAGATGGAAAAACCCTATCGTTACTCAGATAGTCCCCGCCATGACTTTTTGGAAAGCTGAAGAGTATCACCAGAAATATTTACACAAAAGAGGACTTTCTTCCTGCCGCTTCCTTTAACGCCGTAGTGCAGGAATTCGTCGATCAAAAAGAGCAACGAGGTCATTTAATATCTCTCTTTGCACAGGTAAGCTTAGCGAACCTCCAAATTGTTTCGAAGGTGTTGAATCTTTTCCGAAGAGTCGTTTTACAAGACCTCTTCTCGAATGGGCGTCAATAGTATGGATAAAGCTCCCGTTTGGGTTTTCGTATGCTTGAACACGAACATGACTTAGCTTGCTTCCAGGTTCTCGGGTTCGCCAAGCAGTATCAAATACGTAAAGACTTACAGGTTCACCTGACTCTTTGTGACCAACAGCCTGATAAAAAACACCTTTTACATTATCGTCAAATTTCTGCGGGGCAGTAGGATGTTCCACTGAGCGATGAACTCTATCAATCATACGCAAACCCCGCATCAGCATTTGAAGATGAGAAGGGAGCCTGTCGGATTCTACACTAGTTCTGAGGCGTGCTCGCTTTGTTGAATTTGCCAATTCTGAAAGATCTGCAAGTGAAGCGTATAAAGGATCAGTTTCAGTTCTTTCTTCATGAGCAGCTACTTCGTTACTTGGAGGAATTGTTTCGGGTTCAATAGGAGCGTCTCCGGAAGGAGCGCGTCGTAACATGGGGCTTCGACCACCGTGTTCGATTATCGCCATATATCTATATATAAGTATTAATTCTTACATAGAGCAAATGCAAGTGGAAATTGCCAGGGAGCTTTTTGATACAATTAATAGATGAGAAAAGGTCGAAAGAAAAAAGGTAGCAAGTTAATATTACTGGTGGGGTTGAGCGTGATTATTTTTCTAGGCCTGTTGTTGACTTATGTCCATAAATCCAAAGCTGACCTTCTGTGTTCTGACAAAAAAATCTGCAGTCAGCCTAAAGGAGTATGTATGCCGGGAGGTATCTGTTTGAACTGAGTTATGAATAACCAACCCTTAGATAAATTTTTTCAATATGCTTCACGCGCAGTTATAATATTTCCTGTCGTCGCGATAGCATTGATACTTCTTCTTGCGAAAAACCCTTTTGAAAAAAAAGAAGCTAAGATAGTTCCCTCACCCAGTGAACAACTCGAAAGAAAAGAGCAGGATGAGAAGATTGATCTCAAAGCCAGCTATGTTTGTAGTATAAAAAATGAGAATAATGCTTCAACTTCAGCCTACATAAAAAACAAAAATCTAAGGGCAGATGTTTACGAAAAAGGAGTTGTTTCCCACATAATTTACAAAGAGGATTGTTTATACGCATGGGATAGTCGAGGAGGAGAGGCTGCAAAAAAATGCGGTTTATCCCAATATCTCTCCATGCTTGAAGGTTTTGGAGGAATGGGTGGATCAGGGGCAGAAGCAATATTTGACTCATTTTTTGCAAGACAGACATCGGGGGATTTAACACCTCCTTCTTTCAGTGAAGTATGTAAGAAAAAGGAAGTTGAGGACGCATCTTTGTTCGAAGTTCCAAAAAACATAATCTTCGAAGAAGAAAAAGCAGAGGGAAAATAAAAAGCCCCGGCTACGACCTACTTTCCCCAGCCTCGCTTTGAGGTGAGTATCATTGGCGCTGGCTCGTTTCACTTCTCTGTTCGGGATGGAAAGAGGTGGTACCAAACCGCTCAAGTAACCAGGGCAGGAATAATTATAAGAAAAACTACTCAAATTGGCAAGTCTAATGCAGGTCTTTATGTATAATAGAGGGGATGGCCAGTATTACGTCCGAACCGTCACATCGCTATTTTCACTCTTTTGACATCAAGCCGGATATTAAATTTGAAAATCAGAGAGAGGGTGAAGAAGTCATTCTGCTTCTCAGGTCACATCCGGTAACACAGGTGCCTTGGATAGTAAATGTCTTAATTCTTTTTATCCTTTTGGTTGTCGCAAATTTAGTATTCTTCGGTTACTTAAACGGTCTTCAAGTATTTTATATCAACTTTTTTCTCACAATTTTTATTTTCAGTTACGCATGGCTTAATATTCTGGTCTACATTTTTAACGTAGGCATCTTAACTAATTTAAAAGTAACCGATATCGATTTCAGCGCTATCGTATATAAAGAGGTTACAGAGGCACGAATGGATAAGATAGAAGATGTAACTTCAAAAGAAGCCGGATATTTCGAGTCCCTATTTAATTACGGAGATGTATTTGTACAAACTGCAGGAACAGATGCAAATATTGAATTTCAAAAAGTTCCAAGGCCGTCTCACGTCGTTAACTTTATTAATGAATTAACCGGAGCAAAATTATAATTATGCTTGAGATATTTAACACAAGCTCGCCGATCGATTTGGTCATTAAGGTTTTTGCCATAGTCTCGAGTATTCTGTTTTTTATTTACTCGATTGTAATCTACAGACAAACACAGATAATGATCCGTACGATGACGCTAAAGCACAACTGGCTTATTCTTCTCATATCGCTCATTCAGGTTATTGTCTCGCTCATTCTTCTTCTTTTTGCCTTCTTTATCGTGTAAGCTAAAGTATGCTGTACGCAGAGTTTGCGGCGTATAAAAAAGAGTCTTCTCCGGAGGAGTTTTACGGCTCAATCAGTGAAAACAATTTTTTCGTAGTTCTTTCTACCCTTGAGGGTTTAAGTCAGGAGCAAGGAGAAGAAGTGCTCAGGAAACTGGCTTCAGATATTGCGGAGCAAAAAATAGAGCACCTGGCTGATCTAGATGCTTATATCTCTGATTTCTGCAAAAGCGCCAATTTACCCGCCCAGTTTTCACTTTCGTGCGGATTTCTATTGAGCAATATTATCCTTCTAAAGACGATCGGCGGAGGAATAATCTACATGAGGCGAAACCGAGAGGTAAAAAGACTTTTGGAAAAAGATTCAAGTGCCTCGGGATATGTGGAGAGTGGAGATTCTCTGGTATTTGCGGTCGGTTCGACTTCCCAAGAAAACGAGCAGGGTCACTTTGAAAAAGCTTTGAGTAAAGATTCTGCCGTAAAGGCGTCAGAAGAACTAAGTATTATCGTCAAGGACAAGGAGCAGAGTGAAAAGATTGCCCTTTTTGTGTTTTTCGAGCGTAAGGAGCCGACGCTTACTCAAGAAGAAGAACATCTGGTAAGTGATCCTCTTGCCTCGGCGGTTGCCGCTCAAGTTGCCACCGAACGAATCTCGCCTGTGAAAGAATTTATCGAAAACGTTAAAGCCCAACTTCAAGGCCAGGATAAAAAAAAGAAAGCTACGATGGTCGTCGTAGTAGTCGTACTGGTGGTATTTATCTGGAGTGTGATTTTAGGATATCAAAGAAGGGCAAACGCTTCGATAGATAAGAAAACAGAGGAGACGAAAGAACTTGTTGCCGAAAAACTTAGGCAGGCCGACGACGTGGCATTTCTTAATCTTGC
>CAYGGJ010000018.1:0-14412 GCA_964349415.1 uncultured Gammaproteobacteria bacterium
GAGTGTTCTTACGAAGCTAATTCGACGCCACTTTATTCATAAATGAATTTATGTGGAGAAAGTGGCCCGAATTAACAAGTTTATCTTCTTCCGCCTCCACCTCTTCGAAAATTGTCGTTTCTTCGGCCGAAATCTCTTCCGCCTCCACCACCGCCACTTCTTTCCTCTCGGGGTTTTGCAAAGTTTACAACGATTTTTCTGCCTTCGACATCTTTCTCATTCATCTCTTTTTGTGCTTTTTCTGCGTCTGCTTCATTAGCAAAGGTTACGAAACCAAAGCCTTTGGAACGTCCTGACATGCTGTCAGAAATGACCACAGAATCAACGATTTCTCCAAAAGGAGAAAAGAGATCTTTTAATGATTGGCCGCTTAAGGACCAAGGAAGACTTCCTACAAATAGTTTTTTCTTATCCATGTATAATCACCACCTTTTTATTCTTAGAGTTGAGGTCGATCTACTGGATTAGTGTGTAATGCAGAGCCTGAATTCCTTACTTAAGAATATCTCATTATCTCACAGAGTTTAAAGGAATGCTAGTCAAGATGTTTTTTGATGAAAGACGAATCCTAATAATAAGGATATTACAACAAGAATAAATTGTTGAGGTATGCTTAATAAAAGTCCGGACACCATATTCAAAGTGTATCGGAAATTGTGGCTAAATGTCAAGTCATAGGGTCTCTACAATCCTACCGCAAAGACCTTCTGCAATGTGGTACAATAGCAATAGTTAATTCTTACGGTTTAGCCGAGCTTAGCTCGGTTTTTTTATAGAAATGCATATTCGAAACATAGCCATTATAGCTCACGTGGATCACGGAAAGACTACGCTTGTGGATGCTATGTTAAAGCAGACCCACACCTTCCGTGACAATCAGAAAGAGATGAACGAAACGCTCATTATGGACTCAAATGATCTGGAGCGTGAAAAAGGAATCACGATTCTTGCAAAAAACACCTCAGTTTTTTACAAAGATACGAAATTCAATATTATTGATACGCCCGGTCATGCAGATTTTGGTGGAGAGGTTGAGCGTACTATAAACATGGCGCAAGCTGCCGTACTTTTAGTGGATGCCGCGGAAGGCTGTCTTCCGCAGACGAGGTTTGTGCTTAAAAAAGCGCTTGAAGCAAAGCTTAAAATAATCCTGTTAATAAACAAAATTGACAAAAGGGACGCCAGGCCCGAAGAAGTAAAGCACGAGGTGGAAAATCTTTTTCTTTCTCTGGCAAAGGACGAGCACGCGCTTCATTTTCAGACTATTTATTCTGTAGGACGTGACGGTAAAGCGTTCTTAAGTCTTCCCGAAAAATACAGTTCCGAAATGCCAGGAGACCTTTCTCCCCTTTTTGACACGATTTTAAAGGAGGTTCCGGATGCACATAAAGAAGATGATGGTGCTTTTCAGATGCTTATTTCTACCTTGGATTATGATAATTACGTAGGAAAGCTCTGCATAGGAAGAGTAAATAGGGGAAAGCTTAAACTAAACCAAAATGTTACTTTAGTTGACGCCAATAAAATCCTTGGTACTTACAAGGTACAGAAACTTTATACGACGGTTGGATTAAATAGGCAAGAGGCAGCGGAAGTCTCGACAGGTGAGATTGCCACACTTGCAGGTATTCCGGAATTAACAATTGGTCAGACGGTTACCGATCCCGCAACTCCTGAAAGTTTACCGACCATTGAGATTGAAGAGCCGACTATAAAAGTCACTATTGGGCCCAATACCAGTCCGTTTGCCGGAAAAGAGGGTAAGTTTACGACCTCACGGCAGATCAAGGAAAGACTTCTTAAGGAAAAAGAGACAAATCTGGGGCTTAAGATTGAACCTGACCCCGAAGGCGTAAAGTTTATAGTTCACGGCCGGGGCGAACTTCATCTTGCAGTATTGGTAGAAAACATGAGGCGCGAGGGATTTGAACTGGAGGTTTCAAAACCACAGGTTATTTATAAAACAATTGACGGCGTAGTTTCCGAGCCCTTTGAAGAGGTTACTATTGAGGTAGACAAGGAGCATATAGGGCTTGTCAGTGAAGAGATGGGGAAGAGAAAGGGAACAATGATTGATATGAAAAACGAACTTTCTGGTCAGGTTGAATGTATCTATAAAATTTCAAGCGCCAATCTACTCGGAATACGAAATTCATTATTGACAAAAACACGTGGAACCGTTCAGATTAATTCTTACTTTTTGGGATTTGAGAAAAGGGGAGAAAAAATGGAGTCAGTGAGAAATGGAGCACTTATTGCAAGTAAAGCAGGGACAACTGTTTCACACGGATTGATTAATGCGCAGGATAGAGGAACCATGTTTATAGGTACAGATGTGACTGTGTATGAAGGAATGATCGTAGGAGTAGCAAATAGAAATTTAGATATTGAACTGAATGTGTGTAAGACCAAACAGCTTACTAATAACCGCTCAAGAGGTGAAGGAGTCTCTACGCAGGTAGTACCACATACTGAGCTAAGTTTGGAGCAAAGTCTTGATTTTCTGGGGGATGATGAGCTTCTTGAAGTAACTCCTCAAAGCCTCCGATTGAGAAAGAAATATCTAACAATGACCGAGCGCAAAAAATACTCCCGCAGTGCGTATCACAAATCTCAAGCTACTCTATAGCTTGCCCTATCTATTCATATCAAGAAGACCTATACTTATAGGGCATGTTTAAAGCAAAAAGAGATATGAGGGCTCGCTATATTTGTCCCTTCTGCAAGATTGAAATTGTTTCTTCAAAAAAGACTGAAATTTATTACAGGAGCAGTTGGATAAAAGGATGCAATGACTGCTTCGACCTTTCAATAGGAGCGCTTACTAACACTGATTTCCAGACAAAAACTTACTAGACTTTTGTGACTTCATCTCCATCTTTCACCACTTTTTCCACCTTCACACCGACGACCTGTCCTTTTTTAGCTTTTGGAAGTTTTTCATGTTCCAGCTGAATGGAAGAAACGTCCTGTATTAGTTCGTTTCCGCGACCGGTAATTTTAATTTTATCTCCTTCTGAAAGGCCGCTCGTGAGTTTGATTATTGCTACGCCGAGCTTATCGTAATAGTGAGTTACTTTCCCGATTTTTTTATCTGCCATCTTCTTTTCACCTCCTTATTCTCAAAGTCTACCATAATAATTCCTCTGCCTTGACATTTGTATATGTTTATATAAGAATGGGATGAAAGATGAAAAAAGCATTGGTCGAAATGATCGGCACGTTCTTTCTCGTACTCGTCATTGCCTTGACCGGTAATCCTCTGGCGATTGGTGCTATCCTCATGGTTATGGTTTATGCCGGTGGGTATATTTCGGGAGGTCATTATAACCCGGCGGTAACCCTCGCGGTTTTATTACAGAAAAAAATTGAGCTCAATGAAGCCTGGACATACATATTTTCTCAATTGGGAGGTGCGATAGTTGCATCATTAGTTTTCATATATTTAAGAGGTACTTCTCTTGTAATTTCTCCGGCAATCACAACTACTTATTCTCAGGCGCTGTTGGTGGAAGTTTTGTTTACATTCGCCCTTGCCACGGTTGTATTAAATACCGCGGTATCTAAAAAAAATACACCAAATAGTTTTTATGGACTGGCAATCGGGCTTACCGTTATGGCGGGAGCTTTTTCAGGAGGAGCGATATCCGGCGGAGCATACAATCCTGCTGTAGGTGTAGGACCGATGATTGTAAATACAGCGCGTGGTGGAGAATTTACACCGACCTTGTTTTCTTTATATACCGTAGGACCTTTTTTGGGTGCATTTTTCGCTTCCGTAGTTTATAAATACACAACTTCCTCTAAGAAATAAGTTTTTATTTGATTTCCAGAAGTTCAAGTTCGAAGATAAGGGTTGAGCTTGGTGGTATACTGCCCGCCGCTTGGTCCCCATAGCCCATGTTAGGCGGGATAGTCAGCTTTCTTTTTCCTCCGACTTTCATACCGATTACTCCTTCGTCCCATCCCTGGATCACGTTTCCAACGCCGATCTGTGTTTCGAAAGGTGTTCCGCGGTCTACAGAGCTATCGAATTTCTCACCGCTTTCAAGCGTTCCGACATAATGGATGACGACAGTATCTCCTTTTTTGACAGTTTCTCCGCCGCCTTCCTTTATATCTTCGACTTTTAGTTTTGCTCCTTTTTGCATAGTAGATTCTACCACTGTTTCCTTTGGTTTGGATGCCTTTTGGTTGTTAATTATTATTGCCACGACAATAAGTATTCCTACAACCAGTGCAATTATGGTCCTATTCATCAATTATCATTGTATCAAATGGGTTGCGTGGCGACATTAAGCGGGTTGTGCTGGTAGTTGCATAGTAGTTACGGCAGCCCCTAAAAGGCTCCTTATGGTTTCGTCGCCAAGTGGCGGAAGAGTTGCATCTCCGAGAATTTTTTTTGCATTTTCTCTGAGACCTGTCATATTGCTCCTTTTTTTATGAGCTTCTATTTTTGTCATGCCTCCCCCATTCTTTTCCAAATCACTCTCGATCCTTTGAGCGTCAAACATAAGAGTTAAGGCATGCGTATAAGGATGGTCACTAAGACGGCTGAGCCAATCGTCTCCTTGCGGAGTAGTTTCCACTTCAACGAAACGTGCTCCGTGGCGGTCTTTGGGTTTTCGCACTCTTGCGGTTATACCGGGGAGACCATGTTCTGAAGCAACCAAAGCCGCGTAAGCATTCAAAGATCCCCGTTCAAGTTGCTGTCTTTTTACACCATTTCCTCGTCTTTCCGGTTCTTTCATGAAGGAATTATTCTATTATTGAGTTGGACCTTTGTCAAGGGATGAATAGGAAATTAGTTGGGATTGGGCGTGGCAAGTAAGTCGAATCCCGGCATAGGACCGACAAATGGACTAAGAGTTGTTCTGGAGGGATTAATAATTGAGGTAAGTGTTACATAGAACGCTTCAGCTAAGGGACTGTCCATACCTTGAGGAAAGATATCCAAGATTCTTTCATGCTCCTGAGCAAGGTCGTAAGTAATCCCTAGTTGGGGAGCAACTCTTTCCCACCATAGTAAAAATTCTGACTGGAAAATTGTAGCGCGGCTACCCGCAAGATCATAGTCTTCATTCCATCCGGCTGTCAAATCCCGCATAAAGCTGGCTGCCCTTACACCATGTAGTAAAATTTCGGTCGGGTTCTTTTTGGCAATTCTCATGTAATCTCCGGGAACCAAAATTCGGGCATATCCCTCGCTAAAAGTATCTATGGGTGCATTTTCCAGCTCTGCTTGTGGATGTACGATAACTTCGGCGGTTTCATCATCCAGTTTCACTAATGAAATAGCAGCAAGCTCCTGCATTTTGTCATGTGGCAAGACGCCGGGGTCTTCTAGAAAAAGCATAGTTCGACGAAAGACGTCCTGAGCCTCCACAGAAGCTCTCTTTACGAATTCAATTTCTCCATCTCCTTGATATTCGTCGAGAGGCTTCCCAAAAATTCTTTCTGATTCTGCGGACATATTTCATGAAGTATAACATAAAAAGTTGGAAGGAAGACCGTCTTATAGTATAATTACACATGCTTACTGAAAGAGGGTATAGGGGATTAAAATCTACTGATAAGGGAGCCAACACGCGGGCTTATTCGGCGCTTGCCAAGGAAGGTTGCCCAAACGGCTGGACTGAGCTTGAACAACTTGTCAACTTTGAGAGACTTACTAGAATCGAAGGTCTCACTGCAGTGCCCATCAAAGGCGCCTCTGCTCTGGATGTGGGATGTGGAGATGGTCAATTTTTGCCCTTTTGGCGATCTTTGGGAGGAAGGGATTATGCGGGGGTAGATATAAATAAATCCTCTATAGGAGCCGCTAGAGAAAGATTTCCGTTTGCCGATTTCCGCCTGGGTGACTTTCTGACACTCCCAACAAGAGAGTTTGACTTTTGTTTTGCCTCGGGAACATTTAATTTAAGACTACCCTCGGGTGAAAACCTTCAAGTACTTCAAGAAATGCTCAGAAAAATGCTTGGTATAGCAAGAGTCGGTATTGCTTTCAACTTCCTTACTCCTGATTTGGCTACTGATGACCCTTGGCTTTTTCAGTATGATCCAAAGGAGATTGCTTCCGTGATTAGAGAGCTGAGGCCAGATCTTAGATTTGTTATTGATTCAGACTATTTTTCTAAGCGAAATTTAGTTGAGGCAAGTGCATTTGTCTGGAGTAAAAAACAAAAACCTTAAACTCTATTGCCTACATAATTCAATAAGACGGATATTTAGTTATAATCGAAGCATGGATCTTTCAAAGATACAAAACATTTTTATTGTGGGCATTAAAGGAGTTGCAATGGCAGATCTGGCGGTTATTTTTTCAAAGATGGGGAAAAGAATTTCCGGAGCAGATGTGAAAGACACACAGATTACCGACGAACTTTTAAAAAAGCACAGGATTACACCAATTGTTGGATTTGAAAAAGAAAAACTTCCCGCCGACACGGAATTAATAATCTATTCAGCTGCACACGGAGGAACAGAAAATCCTTTGGTTAAATACGCGGTAGAAAAAAAGATTGTAGTAATGCATCAGGCAGAACTACTCGGAAAATTACTAGAGCTTTTTAAAACAAGTATTGCTGTTTGCGGCACACATGGTAAGACTACAACGAGCGCGCTGCTTTCCTACGCACTAATAAACCTTGGAGTTTCCCCCAGTTATTTGGTGGGCGCTCCTTCCTTTTCGGGTTGTGAGGGAGGAGATTATAACAAACAGGATTATTTCGTAATTGAGGCTGATGAGTATGCTGTAAATCCTCCTGATGATAAAACAGTGAAGTTTTCATTTCTAAACCCCGGTCTTATACTGGCGACCAATATTGATTTTGATCATCCCGATGTTTTCTCATCTCTGGATGAAATTAAAAAGCAATTTTCTGCTTTTCTAAAGGATAGACAGGTATTTGCCTGCGCCGACGATGTCAATCTGATGAGCGTGGTTACAAGAACGCACACAAAAACTCCTACGACATACGGATTTGATACAGATGCCGATTTACGAATAGGTGCTCTTACAGAGACTCAGGACAATACGGCCTTCGAACTTTTTGAAAAAAATAAATCCCTAGGGACCTTTGATATAAAACTATTTGGAAGGAAAAATATCTCAAACGCCGCGGGAGTCGTCGCGGTACTTTTAAATTTAGGATTTAAGTCCGAGCAGATAAAGGAAGCTATTAAGAAATTTTCAGGAGTAAAGAGAAGGTTTGAGGAAAAGTTTCATATAAATGATACATATTTATTTGATGATTACGCTCATCATCCGGCAGAAATAGAGGTTATCATCGAAGCCGCAAGGACCCGATTTCCCGGCCATAAAATAGTAATTCTTTTCCAACCTCATACATTTTCACGCACAAAGGCGCTTCTTCCAGATTTTGCCAGAAGTTTGTCTCAGGCAGATTTGGCCATTGTAGCTCCTATATTTTCCTCGGCAAGAGAGAAAAAAGAGGAATCAACCATCACCTCGGCAGATATAGAAAAGAGTGCAAAGGAAGCGGGATTTGAAAGCGTGCATGCTGCATCCTCAAACGAAGAGGTATTGTCTAAATTAGGGGCTCTTTTAGCAGCAAAACAGGTAATTTTCACTATGGGCGCAGGTGACATTTACAGCCTAGATAGTGATATAATAGAACTACTTAAAAAAGCTGTTCCAACAGGCTAAATATGATAGATGACCGAATACAAACAGACGTAGATTTATTTCTCCATAATACCCTCAGGATGAAGGCCACTGCGGAGAAATTTCTTATTGCAAAAAACAAAGAAGATCTCACTGAAGCGGTGAAATACGCGCAGACTCACAATATTCCCTACCTTGTAATAGGAGGAGGTTCGAATTTAGCTCTGGCAACGAAAAAAGTAGAAGGCCTGGTCATAAGGAATCTTTATATGAAGAGTGAGGTTGTCGCCGAAAGCGGTGCTACGGCTGATCTGAAAGTATCATCAGGTTACCCCGTAACAAAACTCATTAATGAAAATATGGATGCCGGCTATGAAGGGTTAGAATATCATCTGGGATTACCTGGTACTGTCGGAGGCGCTCTCTATATGAATTCCAAATGGACGAATCCGGTCTGTTATTTTGGAGATCCTTTGGTTTCTGCAACACTGCTTTCCTCAAAAGGAGAAGTAAAAGAAGTGAACCGCGATTATTTTAATTTTGCATATGATTACAGTACTATCCAAAAGACAGGCGAGATCGTACTTGATGCCGTTTTTCGCCTTATAAAAGAGAAACCGGAAATTGTTGAAAAACGGGCGAAAGATGCACAAGAATACCGAAAAAAAACTCAACCCCACGGTGTTGCTTCGAGTGGCTGCTTTTTCCAAAACATCACGAAGGAGGAAATGAAAAAAATCGGAGTTGATACTCAGTCAGCCGGGAACTTGATCGATAAATCTGGACTTAAGGGATACAAACTCGGCAGTTTTATAGTTTCTCCTGACCATGCAAACTTCGTCATAAATCAGGGAGAGGGTAATCCCGAAGATCTAAAAAAGCTTTTGTCTATAATGAAAGAAAAGGTAAAAACAGAATTCGGCATTGAACTTCGTCACGAAGTTGTCGTAAAGCAATAGTATGGAAGACGCATTTATTATACAAGGAGGAAATACGCTTAAGGGAGAAGTGGTTTTATCCGGTGCAAAAAATGTAGCGCTTAAGGCAATTATTGCCGCCCTGCTTTTTGACTCGAGGGTAGTTTTGAGAAACGTTCCTCGTATCGGAGACGTTATTGAATTACTACACCTTGTAAAAAAACTGGGTGCGTATGCTGAGTTTACTGATAAAACTACGCTTGAGATAGACGGAAGAGAGCTTGTAAGCAATCGAGTAGACCTTCTTCACGGATCGAAAATCAGAGTATCCTTTCTTCTATTTGCGCCCTTACTTCATAAGTTTGGTGAATGTTTCATTCCAAACCCGGGCGGGTGCCGCATAGGAGAAAGACCAATCACGAGGATTACAAAAGGGATGAGAAGTCTGGGAATTAAGGTTGCATACGATACTAAAAACGGATATTACAGAGCAACTATGCCAAGCGCACCGAAGGGAAAATATAGATTTGAAAAACAATCTCATACGGGAACAGAGCTGCTTCTTATGTTTGCCGCAAAGGGAGACAAAACAATCATTATTGAAAATGCAGCGCTAGAACCCGAGGTTGACCGGCTTATTTCTTTTCTTAATAAGGGAGGCGCTAAGATTAAACGAAGAGGTAAAACGATCACCATCCGGGCTGTGGCGAAATTAATTCAGGCAGAGCCGTTTGTGATTCCGGCAGATAGAAACGAAGCCGTTACGTTTGCCGTTCTGGCCATCGCATCAAAAGGAGACATTACCGTAGGTCCAATTTCAGAAGAGGTATTGAAGACATTTATCGAGAAGCTAAAGTTAACGCATGCGGGTATAGAAAGCCTTCCTGATAAAAGAATCCGCTTTTACTATAAGGGTTCTATTAAGCCGGTAAACATTGTAGCCGATATTCACCCGAATTTTATGACGGACTGGCAATCCAATTGGGCGCTGTTGATGACGCAGGCAGATGGAGCTTCCACGATACACGAGAAGGTTTTTACAGGGAGATTCGGATACGTGGAGGAATTGAAAAAACTGGGCGCAGACATAGAGTATGTAGAAAGAAAAGTGAGAGCGCCGGAAAAGTTTTATCATTTTAAATATGAGAAAAGAAGAATTTACCGACAAGCTATAAGAATTAACGGACCAAAAGAGCTGCACAACGGAGTTTTAAACGTCACGGATCTTCGTGCCGGTGCCACGGTAGTTATCGCATCTCTGATAGCAAAAGGGGAGTCGATCGTAGAAGGAGCATCGACATTTGAACGTGGCTATGAAGATTTTCCAAAAAAGATTGCAGCCTTGGGAGGCCGAATTAAAAAGGTGTGATTGTGTTACAATGTTAGTGAATAGCCTCATATGATAAAGAAACACTCGATTAGTTTTAAGCATGCGTTTGAAGGTCTGGCATGGGTTTTGCGAACTCAACCAAATTACAAAATTCATATCTCTCTTTCTCTCTTGAGCGTTTTGGGCTCATGGTTTTTTCAGGTTTCACACATCGAATTTATAATTATTGTTATGTTGATAACCATGGGATTTGTAATAGAAACCATTAATACCGGAATAGAGGCAACCACGGATGCCATAGACAAAAAAATCAGAGAGGACATAAAAATAGCCAAGGATGTTTCAGCGGCCGCGATGCTTGTTTTTGCTGTTGGCTCTTTTTTTATTGCCTGTATGATTTTCGTCCCCCGGATTCTTTCAATGGTGGGGAGATAAAAAGGTTTCACTATGTCAGTCTATTTTTTTGCACTTTTAGTTTCGTTTGCGTTGAACGCCGTGTTGATCGTGCCGTTCATAAACTTTTTATATAAGTTGAAGTTTCAGCGAGCACATCAGGAAACTAAAGATGCTTTCAATAAGGCAACTCCGGTTTTTGACAAGTTTCATGCGCACAAAGCGGGAACTCCCGTAGGAGGAGGAGTTCTGACAGTAACTACAACCGTCTTCTTGTACTCGGTAATGTTATTGTTGTTTCTTTTTTTTGGCCAGCCATTGCAGTCTAATTACCCCTCAATTGCTTCAGAAATTAAAATAATTCTTTTCTCATTCCTGAGCTTTGCCCTCTTAGGAGTATATGATGATCTGAGTAAAATATTTTTTTGGAGGAAACACCAGTTTTTTGGACTAAGGCTCCGTCACAAACTTATTTTTGAGACTGTTTTGGCGTTTATAATTTCTTTCTGGTTGTTTAGTGAGCTAAAGATAGACATTGTGCATGTTCCCTTTTTTGGAGTATTCGAACTGTCATATTTCTACATGATTTTTTCAACTTTTATAATAGTTGCTTTTGCAAATGCTGTGAATGTTACCGACGGTTTAGACGGTCTAGCAAGCGGCGTACTACTGATTGCACTTTCCAGCTTTTGGATCATTTCACGGGCAATTTTAGACGTACCCACATCTCTTTTTATAGGAATCTGGCTTGGAGGACTAGTAGCATTCTTGTACTTTAATATATGGCCGGCTCGTCTATATCTTGGTGACACTGGAGCGCTTTCCTTCGGTGCAACCTTTGCTGTAATCGGACTCATTTTAGGAAAGGCCTTTACTCTTGCAATAATAGGAGGAATTTTTGTAATCGAGATAGCGTCCTCCTTAATTCAACTTGTCGGTAAAAGATTTTTAAAACGCAAAATTTTTCCCGTTGCACCACTTCATCTGTATCTTCAATATAAAGGTTGGGAAGAGCCTAAAATCGTAATGAGATTTTGGATCATATCTCTTATTTTTGCTATTTTTGGACTAATGCTCTCTTTCATGAAATAAAAGAATATGCAACAAGCTATTCGTCAAAAACTTGAACAAGACTTTAAAGAAAAACCGGTGCTTGTCGTCGGATTAGGACTTCAAGGCGGCGGGGTGGGATTGGCACAGTTTCTTTCACGGCTTGGTGCGTATGTTACAGTCACAGATCTAAAGTCGGAAGAAGAACTTTCTCCATCTCTGGAAAAACTCAAGGATCTAAAGATAGAATATCGCTTAGGTGGCCACAAAGTTGATGATTTTTTAAGCGCTGATTTTATATTCAAGGGTCCCTCCGTGCCATGGGATTTGCCGGAAATAGTAAAAGCACAGGAAAAAGGAATTTTAGTCGATATGGAAACCTCATATATGGCATCTTTCTTGTCAAAACAGATTATCGGCATAACCGGTACACGCGGAAAATCAACGACGGCTCAATTGATCTTTGAAATACTCAAGACTGCGGGAAAAGATGTGGTTTTAGGAGGAAACGTGAAGGATGTCTCAACGATCCAACTCCTTAATAAAGTAACGGAGAACACAATTATAGTATTAGAATTATCCTCGTGGCAGCTTTCAGGCTTCCTTAGGAGAAAAATTAGTCCCCATGTTTCTGTCTTCACTTCTTTTTATCCCGACCACCTCAACTACTACAAAACAATGGATGAGTATTTCTATGATAAATCAGCGATATATAAATATCAGAAAACAGGAGATCTTCTTGTAGCGCAGCAGTCGCTTAAGGATAAGATAGGGGACCTTCGTTCCCATATTCAGTACTATTCGGTTTATTTAGATAAAATGGCGATAAAAGGAGATCATAATAGAGAAAATGCAGCCGGGGCACTGCTGGTCGCAAAAGCTTTTGAAATTGATGATGAGTTGATTAAAAAAGTATTGGCTGATTTTCAAGGCATCCCTTACCGTCAGGAAAATATAAGGACAATCGGCGAAACTACTTTTATAAATGATACAACTTCCACGACTCCAGTATCTACCATAAAAGCCGTGCAGACATTTGATAACAATCCTACTGCTTTAATTTTGGGAGGCACTACAAAAAATCTACCCTCCCGGGAATTAATTGATTCCTTAGGATCGATTGTAACAATTGTATTACTGAAGGGATCTTTTACAGAAGAGATAGAAAAGAGCCTTAGAGAAAAATACGGCGAAAAGGTAAGTGGAGTTTATAATACTCTGAAAGAAGCAGTCGATGCCGCATACACAAGCGTAAAAACCAAAAAAAATTCATTCGTACTTCTTTCTCCCGGAGCTGCCTCCTTTGGATTATTCAAAAATGAATTTCACCGCGGCGAGGAATTTAACAAAATCGTACGCGCGCTATAGTAGATTGTCTTTCTTCGGATTTCAAACTACAATAAAATAATGAGGCTTAAGAAGGCGGCAGCAACTAAAAAGTTATCGTCGCTTTTTTTTATTCCACTCACTCTTTCGTTCATAGGTCTCTTTTTTGTCTTCGAGGCTTCATCAGTAAGAAGTTTCAGTGAAGTCGGAAACAGTTTTCATTATTTTAAACTGCAGGCTTTATGGATACTCTTAGGCATGGGAGTAATGTTTTTTTTATCTTTATTTGATTATCACAAATTTTATTACATAGCCTTTCCCCTAATGATGACCACGATAGTGCTACTTATAATAGTCTTGATACCCGGTATTGGAACTTCAGCAGGAGGGGCGCGCAGATGGATAGATTTTGGCATTATCAACTTTCAGCCCACAGAAATCGCTAAATTCAGCGTTATAGTATATTTATCATCCTGGTTTATTCACAGGGAGAGAAAGCGTTTCTTTTCATTTCTGACGCTCTTGGGTGCTTTAATATTTCTTATTATCATGCAGCCTGACATGGGAACTGCGATTATTGTTTTTTCATTAAGCATAATCATCTACTTTCTTGCAGGCGTGGAACTTTCTTATTTGGCTCTCTTGCTTCCGGTTTCTTTCTTCAGCTTTTTTCTACTTATTAAAACCTCGCCTTATCGTTTCAGACGTTTGACTGCGTTTCTTGATCCGTCAACCGACCCGTTGGGTATCGGCTACCACGTAAATCAGATTCTCATATCTTTGGGGAACGGAGGATTTTTGGGTTTAGGTTTTGGAGCATCCCGTCAAAAATATCTATTTTTACCGGAAGCACATACAGACTCGATATTTGCAATCATCGGAGAAGAATTCGGATTTGTCGGCGGATTTCTTTTAATATTTGTATTCTTTGCGCTTATGTACTACATCTACCGTGTGGCAGCCGGTGCGGGGGATAGATACGGAAGATTACTTGCCGGAGGTATATTGGCGTACTTTGCCCTTCAGTCAACTATTAATTTCGGAGGTATGGTTGGCTTACTTCCCTTGACAGGAGTTCCTCTCCCGTTCATCTCATATGGCGGTTCAAACCTACTTGTATCTTTCGCGCTCCTTGGAATACTTATAAATATTGCAAAAAAAACCAAAAAAATTTAAAGTACAATTGTATCAAAGCATGAAGATTCTCATTACGGGCGGTCATGTTACTCCAGCCCTCGCTGTTATCGAAGAGCTTAAAGAAAACGAGATTGTATTTGTTGGAAGAAAACATGCATTGGAAAACGAACAAACCCTTTCTTTTGAATATAAGGAAATACAAAAAAAGAATATAAAATTCCTCAACCTTACCACCGGAAAGTTGAACAGGGGTCATCTACTTCTTACCCTAACCAGTTTTTTAAAGATACCTCTCGGGTTTTATCAGGCCTACTTTATTATCAAAAGGGAAAAGCCTCGGGTAGTTCTTACATTTGGAAGTTATCTTGCGGTTCCCATTGCATGGTGGTCATATATATTTGGGATCCCGCTTTACCTACATGAACAAACTAGTATTCCCGGCAGGGCGTCCCGCATTATAGGAAAATTTGCTAAGAAGATCTTTATATCGTTCCCGGAAACCGATAGTTTTTTTCCAAAAGAAAAAGTTCAACTTACGGGAAACCCGGTACGTACCGGAGTTCTCAATATCATAAGCCAACCCTTTGAGATTGACGAAGTACTTCCTATTCTGTATGTAACAGGAGGATCTT
>CAYGGJ010000019.1:0-9234 GCA_964349415.1 uncultured Gammaproteobacteria bacterium
GTTTTTGAAACCGGTACACGCCGAAGTAATTCGGGATTTTCAAACAGAAGTAAAGATTTTAAAAGACGGAACAATCGATGTAATCGAATACATAGAGTATGATTTTGAGTCGGCACAGCGTCATGGAATCTTTCGAAACATTCCTTACATCAAGCCAAACAAAGATGGAAAAAAATACCTTGTTGAAATAGATGTAAATGAAGTTATTAATGAAAAAGGAGTTCCATATAAGTGGAAAGAGTCGAAAATTAATGGGGAGATTTCAATCAAGATAGGTGATCCTGATCGTTACATTACAGGTTTACAAAAATACATCATTCACTATCACGCTTCGGGCGCGATTACATATTTTTCTGATCACGACGAGCTTTATTGGAATGCTACCGGTATAGGAGGAAACTCAGGAACAAACGGCTGGCCAGTACTAATAGAAAAGGCTTTCGTTAAAGTAACTTTTCCAGAATTGCTCAGCGAAGAAAGCTTAAGGAAAAAGTGCTTTGTTGGCCCTAAAGGTAGCACAAGTCAAGATTGTCAAATTAGTTCGCAAGGTAAAGATATTTATTTTGAAACAGACAATCCGCTCCCACCTCATAATGGTTTTACGGTTGTTCAAGAATTTCCGAAAGGTACAGTCGCATTTTTAAAGCAAAAGGAATACGTAGCTTTTGGGGATACGTGGTATGGAAAGCTTCTCTTTTTTGTTTTGTTTCTGGTTATTGGAGGGCTAGTTCTATTTTGGTACGTCTGTTACCCTTTGTGGATTATTATCAAGTGGTTTAAGTACGGACGTGATCCTAAGGTATCTATTGGAATAACACGCGCCTCATTTGATTCTCCCAAATTACCCAGTGGAAGGACGCTTACTCCTGGTGAGACAGGTGCGCTTGTGGACGAAGTGGTAGATAATCATGACATATCTGCGACCTTGGTGGATCTTGCAAGACGCGGGTATCTTACCATTGAAGAGAAAAAGAAGAAAGACTTTTATCTGCATAAAAAGAAAAGTGATGGCGGGAAATTTTTACCATTTGAGAAAACTCTTTTGAATGGAATATTTAGCACTGCGGATTCCGTACGTCTAAAGGATGCTCACCTAAGTACGACAGTCTCGCAAGCAAAAAATCTTATATATAGCAGTATGGTGAGTGATGGTTTGTTTCCTAAAAATCCCAACACTGTCCGCGGCTTTTATATCGCAATGGGGATACTTGCGCTTTTTACTTTTAACATCCCCCTTGCTTTTATCGCCTTTGGTTTTGGATGGGTGATGCCCAGAAAGACTGAGGTTGGTGCAGAGCTTGCCAACAGGGCGAAATCGCTTAAAAACTTTCTAACTTCTCAAGAAAGACAGCTCTCTTTTCAGGCAAAAAATAAACTGATGTTTGAAAAACTTCTCCCATTTGCAGTGGCTTTTGGTGTAGAAAAAATCTGGGCAGAAAGATTTAAGGACATCAATTTGAAGCAGCCGACTTGGTATTCTAGCTCCGAAAGCGGAAGTTTTAATAGCGTACATTTCACCAATAACCTAAACAGATCTTTTAGTTCTTTTGCTTCGGCAGCAACTCCGGTTAGCAGCTCTACAGGTCATTCTTCAGGATTTTCGGGTGGTTCATCCGGCGGAGGCGGTGGAGGAGGCGGTGGAGGAAGTTGGTAGAAAGCGCTAGTTTAGCTTGATATAATAGGACATGTCAAGAAGAGAGCGAGAAAAAGTCGGACCCGAATTAGCAGCGCTACATGAGAGATTTGTTGATCAATTCGGAAAGGATGCCGGTCCAATACTTCAGCGGGCATCCGACCTTATTGTCGTCCGTGAAATTATTCCCGGTGCACTGGATAGATATGCTACAGAAATAGAAGACGGCGCCTCTGCTTTTACAGCCTCCAATCATATTTCATTGGCAGATGCTCTTGCTGAGGCAAAAAAGGCTATGGAAGTTCGAGTACGAACAAAGGGATTTTTAGAAAACTACGACCTTGTAATTGCAAAATCATTAGCTGCAGGTAGACAAGGTTCGATGAACAGTCTTTACTTTGAGCAAACCGCACCATTTTTAAACGATAGAGGAATAAACATGGATCTGGAGATAACTACGCGAAATGATATAAGAAACGGACGGGGAGAGCGATCGAAAGTGGATCTTGAGGAAGTTTATTTTGGAGATGCTCCGTATGATCGCAAGGGTTTTGCTATTTACTTGGAGGGGACGCAAAAAGGCGGACGACGAGATCAGGACGGAAATATATACGGTATGAGACCTATTCCTTTGGAGAATCTGGGGACTCAGTATATACGGGCAGTGTTGGCCAAAGGTGGATCGGTTGTAATTTTGCCCTCTGCTATTGTTGGGACCAATCAATTAGTTAATCCTTCCCCGCCATTTTATCCTCGTGATGAAGCGCTCCCTTATCTTCTCGGAGATGTCGAAGAAACGCCTCAGAATATTGACCCAATAGAGCTCCTCATAGGGGAACCTTTTGTGATATGGCGGACCGATCAAGTGGTCAACGGTGACGATCTTGCACGCGGTATCGCAGAGCTTTTACACCCCGAGTACCCCGAATATGCAGGGGTATACGCCGCAACTGCTGAAGCAGCTTCCTCTTAAGCGAGATAGTTTGGTAAAATATCTTACTCAAAGACCTCGTAGTTCAATTGGATAGAGCGTCAGATTGCGGATCTGAAGGTTGCGCGTTCGAGTCGCGCCGGGGTCACCCGCTTACGCTGAAGCTTCAGCGAGGCGAGCCAGGGGGTGTCGTTCAGTGGTAGGACGTCGGTCTCCAAAACCGATAACGGGAGTTCGATTCTCTCCACCCCTGCTTACAGAGTTTATTTAGCCCATTGCAAGGAGCTTCAAAAGTAGTATAATCCTTTCAATGAAAGAACGAGAGAATCCTTTTCAAGGTCACGTACATCTTGAGCAGGGCGCTTGGTTGAGGTTTCCCCATAAGTTAGTGAGGCCGTCTACCAGAGTGGTAAGAAACGCCAGAAGACTTGTGGAAATAGGGCTGGTTGATTCACGCGGAAGACAAACCGTTTTCGTAGAGGATCCTAAGACAGGGCAGGCTTACATGATAACGGATATGAATCCGAATGCTTTGGATGAAAGACAGTCCAATCTCTTAATAGAACCTATCGAACTGGATGAAATGGGGGAATTGGCTAAATTACGGACAGGGGTAGTGTTGCCTCGCAACCCAGATGATGTAAGCGCTCAATCGATTTTGTCACTTCGCGGGATCACGCCAAAATCCATGAGAACCGTCGCAAGACAACTAGATAGGTCGCTTATAATACCTGCAAAAATCTCCAGATTATAAACCACTAAACCACTTTCCTTATTTTTATAACTATCCTATAGTTGATTTTTAGCCTTAAGATTGATATACTTTCGGCATGCTTCGCGAACATCAGCAAAGAATTGCCATCGGCCTTGCAGCAAAATATTTTGACCGACCCACACTTTCAAAGGCGATTTCAGAAGCTGCGGCGCCAGAAGGGTCCTTAAGAGAGGTAAGGAGAGTTAACCGTTTAATACACACTGCAAATACCTTAAGCTCCTCCGGAGAACTAGATCTCGATTTAATCAATCTTTCTCAATTGACGCAGGTATTGCCAAAGGTATTTGGATGGAAAGATAGAAAAGAAAGAAAAAAATGGACCGCTGCATTTAAAGAAACCGCGGGTATTGTAAATTCTGAGATTCAGGAAGGTTTTTATAAAGATCCAAATGAGATAGATAAGGGCAGTGTCTTTTTATTTTATTTTCTTGATGGTTATTCACGATGGGTCGCGACTATGGTGTCACAGGAGCGCAATTTAGAGGAAGACAGGAATTATTCAAACACAGTAATAAACGCACTTTGTGAGACAGCTGTGGTCTTGGCAGAACAAGGAGAATCGGGGGCAGTAGATATTCTTAAGTGGATAAACGGTCAAAAATGGATTGAAGAAAAATGGGGTTTTAGTCCCGAACTTGTAAAAAGAGCTCACGGATTATCTTCTGACACTTCAATAGCGTAAACTAAATATGGTTGAACGTTCTTCTAAACCTAGTAAACCAGAATGGATCTTGGCGCTTGAGGAACAGGCAGACGAGGAACATAGAAGCGGCGTGAACAGACCTACGGTGACACTTCCTGATATTAAAAATTTCAAACCTTTATCTAAACGAGGAGGCAAGCAGTTTTCAAAAAAGAAGCCCTTATGGCGTAATAGGATTACAATGTTCTCAATTCCGATTAGAGCTTTAAGACGTTCTCAAGATCCTTAGCTGATATAATATATACATGGTAGAAATAGGCGATAAGCCACCAGTAAGAAGACCAAAAGATATCCCCGATCCAAGAGAAAGATTTTCAATCGACAAGCTAGGCGACCTCTTGGCAGCATTTGGAAACCACGAGGCTAAAGCGATTACATTACTCGCGATGAGAGGTGGAGAAAACGCGCCGATATATACTCAAAGAAATCTTGCAGAAAGAGTTTTAGAAATTCAGGGTGATGAGCCTGGGTGGAAACCAGAGAGCAAGAGTTATATTCAGTTTTGTCAATTGTCTCTTGCTCCTATAGGGCTAGTCGTAAAAGAAATTATAGATCCAGAAAAGGGCACAGTAGGATATAAGATTACCGAGGAGGGAGAAGAAGCAAAACATCTTGCAGGTCTTCTTCTGGATTTCTCCGACCGTCATAATGAAATCTCTCTATTGGAGCTTTTTGGACAAACTCCATCTGCTGCGAAAAAGAAAGAGCAAGAAGAAGATGCCGGAGATGGGTCTAGAAAAAGAGCCCCGCTCATACGTTATCAGATATACAACGCCCTCATTTCTCATGAAGGACCGATGCGTGAAGAAGATTTGGCGCAGTTAGTTGGAGAAAAAGAGATGGTAGTAGGGTCACACCTTAAGGCTTTAAAAAAACTCGGACGTATTGAGTACGATTCTACATCTCAAGGAAGCAAGGAGTCGGTAGCATTTTATATAGTAAATCCGGAAAAAATAAATGAAGCATTGTTGGGAGAACCAGACTTTAGGTATAGAGCATTCCTACGTGAAGTATATGAGGTCATTCAAGCGGGTGGAATATCTCAATTTGACAGAGAGAGCGTATATCAAGCGATAATCAAAAAAAATCCAAAAAGGACAGAGCAGGATAAAAAAAATCTAGCAAATATGATATCAGGATGTCTTAGTTATCTTACTTCGCATGAATACATTACCCGAGTTCAGTTCCATCAAGGAAAACAAAGCGAAATTTCGCTTACTCCACAGCAAAGAGGATTTTTTGAGGAACTTGTAGCAATGATGGAGGGATTTAGAATAGGGTCGCCTGAGGTTTCTGATTATGCCGATGGGGCGGTAAAAGATTTTATGCGAAACCCTCATAAAGTAGCCCGGCTTATGAAGAAGGCAAAAGAGCATTCTTATCATGCCGATGAAATAGATGTTGTCGAATTGAGGAATCACATCATCTTGTTGACACAGAAAAAACCTGGGATTACTACAGCACAGCTTCAGTCCGAATTAAAGGCACTGGGCATCAAAAAATCAACTCAACGAATTTCAAAAGTAGCACGAGAAATGGAACAGGATGGAGTGCTTTCGAGTGAAAAAGAGGGGCTAAGAAAACACCTGTTCCTCAGTGAAAAAGTAGAGGAATCTCGTGAACTTGAACCGGTGACGAATTAGTCTATCAATCCTTCAGTTCTACCTTCTTGATTTTTGGCCCTTAGACCGTTACAATAGTCACTTTCATATGGGTAGACTAACAGAGGCTTTACGCAGACCGTTGCGACAGGACAAAAGAGAACCAGGACTACTTGAATTACATATGGGCATAGCTCTACTGGTCTTTGCCGCATTAAGACAAATTACCGTGCGAATTCCAAAAGAATTTGAAATCTCCGACATGCGTTCATTCAGATCAGATTACGGAGAAATACCTTTCACTACAGAGGAAAAAGAAGAGGTTATCCTGACTGTGCCAAGAGGTTGTAGAATGGCAATTAAGATTGATGGCGAAGAAAATCTTTTCGACGACACGAAAAAGCATCCAAACAGTCATAGAAATGGAAAGGCAGTGGTTGGTGGTGTAATAATGACAGATAGACAGGGTAATTATTTTTCCCGCGGAGGTAAAAGATTTTCGTTATCCAGAAGAGTCTCTCAACTTGCCCACAAAGGAAAAAAGTTAGTAACGGCAACCTACGAGCCTGGTCCTTGAAACGTCTTTTAATCTAGAAACATATTTACCGAATGCAATGTCAAGAGAGTGCTTTAGGCGGCTCTTTTGCGGGTTTTTCTTGCATGATTCCGCATTCTTTTCTGTCTTCTGTCGAGTTCTTTGTGCGAAACAAGTGGTACGGGTGATACGCGCTGTATCCGTCTCATTTCGGCATAGTTGGGTACAGCAGAAACAACTCCCAAGACTGCTATGGCTGCCGTACCATATCCCCATCCAGTTTGTTCCGTGCTAAAAAGAATTGCAGAGGTGAGGGTAGTCAAAGTGGCTCCATATAGTTTTCTATCTCTCCATTCTTCTGCATGGTCAAACCTGGCGCGTAGTACGTGCTGCGGAACATATCTGCGGCGTCTTTTAGGTTGGGATTCAAGTCTATTGTTCATAGTTGAAAAACAATTAGTATACATGGAGAATGACAGATTATCAACGCGCAGTATGCAGAAAGGAGCTTCCCTACAGTCTCTTATGCGATTTGCTTTAGTAGTTTTAAATTCAGCCTCCTGAAGCTCCCTTCTTACAGCCCTCTTACCCTCCTCTTATTTAATATTTAATCCATTGTTTTATTCTAGAGCTCATGAAGAACCACTTTCCAAAACACCGGGACAAACTTCTTTTTACATTAGGAGTTTTCTGTCTTTCGTATTGGTTTTTTGATTTTATGAACATGGTGTTTCTGATTAAAAAGCCGGAATTCGCCCTCTGGTATTCTTCGGCGGGTCTTTTGCTCACAGGTATCGCCTTAATTTTGGAAAGTCCCATCCTCATATCTATAATGTTCTGCGCATTGTTTGCAGTGGAATTATTTTGGAGTCTGGATTTTCTGGGAAAAATTTTTTTTGACCAGAATTTTCTTGGATTAACGACTTATTTATTTGAGCCTTCATATAGCAAGAAAGACTTCTTTATGGCGCTTTATCATATTTACATTCCACCTATTCTTTTGGTCTCCCTGCTTCATGTTAAAAAAGTATTCCGTTATAGCTGGGTAGGGTCTACCATCTATGCGCTTACACTTACAGTTCTGACATTCTTTTTTGCCCGGCCCACCGAGAGTGTAAACTGCGTTCATAGCCTGCAACAATGTAAAGGTGCCTTTGCCTACATCCTCACCAAACTTCCCTCGCCATATCACATTCTTACCACAATAGCTCTTTTAGTCGTTCTGGTTTTCATTCCTATAAATTCAACGCTCCTTTCTATCGGAAGAAGACGGAAGTGGGAAGAGGTCTAACAAGCTCTTACAAGATTCTTACCTGTCTCTCACTGAAAATTAAACAGTAATTCATATGCTTACTCATACAAATAGTGATAAAAAAGGAAAGGGGGTGAAATTATATGAACATATTACTTTGGATAGTATTAGGATTTTTAGCAGGATGGCTTGCATCCGTCGTGATGGGCACAGACGCACGGCAGGGAGCAGTAGGAGATATTCTTATGGGAGTCATCGGTGCTCTTGTGGGAGGATTCGTTATGAATCTTTTCGGAGCACAAGGTGTGACCGGATTTAACTTCTACAGTCTTTTTGTTGCATTCTTGGGAGCAGTGGTTCTTATCTGGGTCGGAAGAATGTTCCGCGGAAGAACCGTCTGAGCTATGGTTATGGCGCACGTTTTAAGCGGTATTTTCATGGATCCCAAAGGGGCCAGAGGATACCGCTTGATTTAAATACTAAACAGTTAGAAGTTATAAAATTCTTATGTCAGATGACTATCAAACAATGCAGAAAATGAACGATATAGACCAGCAAGCGGAAGAAGCGAAGAAGAAAGCTGAAGCTGAGGCGCAAGAGGAAAAGCAAAAAGTAGCATTGAAGCAGGCCGCAAAGCTAAAACAAGAGGCGGAAGCTAAAGCGAAGGAGCTAAAGGATAGAGCAGATACACGGAATCAATAACTATTACTGTTACAATCAGTTTATGAAAGGTAGACGAAAGGCGTTAATTGTTGTTATTGTAGCGCTCCTTTTGCTGATTTCATTTTTAGCCACTAAGCGATCTACAACTCAACCTCAGAGTCCCTTTCCTTTGCAGCCTGCCAACGGTCAAAACTGCGTGATGCTTACCTGTCATGGTCTATATATCTCCTGTGGTCACACCATTGAAGATATCGTATGCACCGCGGTGTATGAAGCGGGGGACAGATGTCGGCAGTTTGCAGCGTGCGAGATAGTTGATGGAAGTTGTCAGCCAAAACTTTCACCAAAATTTTTAGAATGCAAGCAATGCGTCGAAGAATGTAACGTCTACCAAGGCGATCATATAAAATACTTTGAGTGTGAGAATAAATGTTAGAATAATGACAGCATGAAAGATAAGCTGTTAATAGCTACTCTGACTGTTCTTATTCTGGTTTCGGGTCTCTATCTTTATCAGAGAGAGCAATCCCAGAAAAGCTCCCAAGAACAAAGAGTAATAGATTAACTCCGGCCTTTATTAAAGGCCATTTGTTATAATAATCCTTGTTATGTCAGTACGTTTTGTACGGCGCGACTTCGCCGGGCATCTTAAGAAAGGAGCTTCATTCCTCTCTGATCTTGAAAAAAAGTTTATCGATAAATATACCCCGAAGGTCCCCTCATGGCTCGGAACGCAGCACTTAACAATGCTGACTTTTGTATGGATAGGTCTTATTGTCTACTTCAGTTATTTGGCAAAATATAATGTGAACTGGATGTGGGTTGTATCTATCTGCATCTCATTTCAGTATTTGACCGATGTGTTTGACGGGGCTGTCGGAAGATTTAGGAATACCGGACTCATAAAGTGGGGATATTATATGGATCACTTTGCAGACTATCTTTTCTTGAGCTCCATGCTTACCGGATACTCATTTATAGTAAGCGATCAAAACAAATATCTCTTGTTCTTTGTCTTGATCGTATTTACCGGCTTCATGGTGAGCTCTTTCCTTATTTTTAATGTGACCAATGAGTTGGAGATAGTCTATTTCAAATTCGGACCGACGGAGATGCGGATCATGCTGATTCTGATAAATAC
>CAYGGJ010000019.1:9334-13934 GCA_964349415.1 uncultured Gammaproteobacteria bacterium
TTCTGGTAAACTTCTTAGATGAAAAAAGCAATTGAGGTAAAGGATTTGGTCAAACGCTATAAAAAAGCCAAGCAAAACGCAGTCGACAATATCTCTTTTACCGTCTCAGAAGGAGAATTCTTTTCTTTCCTGGGTCCCAACGGCGCAGGAAAAACCACTACGATCTCCATGCTCACCACCACTCTTGCCAAAACCTCGGGAACCATAAAGATTGCAGGATACGATCTTGATACGCAGCCATCTGAAGTGCGCAGAAACATCGGCGTGATCTTTCAGTCGCCGAGTCTAGATAAAAATCTGACCGCAGAAGAAAATATCCGTTTCCACGCAGTATTATATGGATTGTATACGTTTAGACCTTCGTATTCCCTAATGCCTGATTCGTATAAAAAACGAGTGCAGGAGCTTGCAAGGGTTCTGTCTATTGAAAAGGATCTCAACAAGCCAATAAAAAACCTGTCAGGCGGCATGAAGAGGAAGCTTGAGATAGTGCGTTCGCTGATACATCACCCCAAAGTTTTATTTTTAGATGAGCCTACTTCGGGACTCGACCCGATAAGCCGGAAAAATCTCTGGGATTATATACTGGATGTCCGCAAAAAAGAAAAAATTACCGTATTTCTCACCACGCACTACCTTGATGAAGCGGAAGAAGCCGATCATATAGCAATAATCAATCAGGGCAAGATTATGACATATGGAACACCCGACCATATTAAAAAAGACTTGGTGGAGGATTATCTTTTAGTAGATTCAAAGGACAGCGTGAAGCTCAAAAAAGAATTAAAAGCGAAAAAAATTAAACACAGCGAGGAAGACGGACATGTAAAAATTCCTCTTCATACCCACAATGCACACAACCTATTGAAGAGTATCGAAACAGAGCTTTCCTATATGAAAACTCATACACCCTCTTTGGAAGAAGCGTATGTGGAAATTATTGAAAACGCAGTGACAGACGCCATATGAAAAAAGAAATAAATGCCATCATTACGATCGGATCCCGCGATTTTATAAAGTTCATCCGCGACCGATTCAGAATCGTTGCAACTTTTATTTTTCCGATCATTTTCATAGGAATTTTGGGTGGTTCCCTGCAGTCGAATTTAGGAAAAGAAGTGGGATATAATTTTCTCACCTTTGTCTTTATAGGAGTAGTCGGACAAACACTGTTCCAATCTACAGCTTCGGGGATAATCTCGCTTGTTAGGGACAGGGAAGAGGATTTTGCGCAGGAAATGTTTGTAGCGCCGGTCTCCCGCTTTTCAATCGTGTTGGGCAAAATCGTAGGTGAATCTTTAGTTGCTTTAGCACAGATTCTGGGAATCGTAGTTTTTGCACTTATCGTACAGGTGCCGATCGACTGGGCACATTTTCTACGGGTGATCCCCGCTATGCTTGTAGTCTGTTTGTTTGGAGGTGCGTTTGGAGTATTGGTACTGGCTAATCTTGGATCTCAGGTTTCCGTTCAGCAGATATTTCCGTTTATCATCTTTCCTCAATTTTTTCTATCGGGAGTTTTTGCGCCCATAAAGGATCTCCCCCCATTACTTTTCTTTTTCTCAAGAATCGCTCCGATGACCTACGCGGTAGATTTTATACGGAGTATTTATTACTGGGGAACTCCCGAATACTCAAAGACCGTCCTTTATAGTCCATGGGTCAACTTCATTATTATTGCCGCAATTTTTGCAGTCTTCTTGTCAGTAGGTACATATCTTTTCGTCCGCAACGAAAGAAATAGATAGAGTACTGAATTAAGTCTACGCAGGGATATATTTATACTAGGGTCACTTTTTTTTACAAAGATATGTCCGCTTATCACAAACTAATCCTCCGCGACAGTTTGCTACTAGACAGACCTTTCCTTTATCGCTCCCAGAACCACTTACCCCAAGACAAGGCTGATTTTCGCCTCTTGTTTGCAATGTCGTTATGATTCCCGAGCATTTCCTAAATCCAACCGCAGGTATAGGAGCTGGCTCTGACGGCTTTGGAAATAGGAAGCTGAAGTTAGGTCTCCATGGCTTTGGAGCGGTGGCGCACTTTCTTCCGGCAAGGAAAAACCCAGCACAATAGTTGCTTTGACATTCAGAGTTAGCCTTACAAGCGCTATTATTTGGTTTTTTCGGTCTGTCCTGGCAAATTTTATATCCGAGACGATTAGCGCAATACCCGCTTTTACAATCTGCGTCTGTAGTGCAACGATTTCCGTTTGGAGTTTTTCCATCGGGAGCCGGAGCAGGCTGCTTAGGTGGGTTTATTGGAGCTGGTTGAGCAGGTTGGGGAGTTTTACCGTCTGGTGTTTTTCCGGCAGGGGAAGTTGGTATTGGTTGCGTGGTAGGGGTTGGAGTTACTGTTGGCTTCAATGATCCTAAAATCTGTATTTTGTATGTTACTCCTCCTACTACTTCTTGAGTGGATACTCTTTGAATCTGCCCCCGTAGTTCAAAACTCCCTTCTTTGATAGGTGTAACTAGAGCATCCAATTGACAAATTTGTTGATCTGAACTGACACAATACGGCTCTGTTCTTAACTGTGCATAGTTGGAATCACTCAACGCCCAAACATACTTGAAATCACTCAATTCTCTTTGGTACACTCCATCTTTTTGTAGCCACATGCCAAATCTTCCAACCGGATTCAATCCTGTTCGTAGATCATATTGAACATTCGTGTATGTAGGATTAGGTACTATGTAATATTTTGGCTCGATAGGTTGAGGTGGAAGATAACTTGACCCTTCATACCAAAATGAGATTAGATATTTTTTGTTTTGAGTAACAGGTTGATCTGATCCCACTAAGATGTAGTATGTTTTATCCGGATTAATAGTTATCGCATCAAAATCTAGGCGGGTATCGTAAGAGTACTGAGGTTTTATCGGCTGGAACGATGAGTCAAAAATGTATGATCTCTCGGTAAAGCCTTTCGCACTATAACAGCTCGTATAATCTTCATTGCATGAACGAGTGAAAACTTCAACATTCTTATAATTCCCTCCAACCGGGTTATCAGGAAGCACTACTTTATATAGATTCATATTTCCTTGATGACTGATAGGATCGGTTAAATCAGTTGTTTTCAGTTCAGCCTGCAGCGTCTGGCCAAAGGAAAGTGTCTTATACAGCGAAGGATCATTTGGAATTGAAGAAGGAGTTTTGGGTGCAACGGTGATATGGAAAGCCAATCCTCCCACGATTTCATTAGTGCTTTTTCTGAAAACCGAGACCTTTATATATGTTTTACCTTCTTTTAAAGCTATAAGACTAGCGTATTGCTCCGGACACGGAGGTTGGATTCCTTCCACACAAGCCGCAAATGTCGAATACTGAATAATATCAGAGTTTTCCAAACCCCACGAGTATCCGAACTCGCTTTGGTCTGTGACAATTTGACCATCCTTTCTCAGCAGGACATATACGTTGTATGATTCACCGGGTTTACTTACTTCCATCTCTACATTCAATGATTCCGGCACTCCTTCAAGTGTGTATCCGGAATCTGCTCCCGGCAAAGTTGCAGGTATTGCTGCTTGGTTTCTCAGTTTGATTGGCGATTGGGCAAGAAGCATAGCAGCAGGCACCAAAAGCATGACGAAAACAGTAGCAAGGACAGAAGTACGCTGGTGGACCGAAAGGCTTTTCCAGGAAGTTTGCGCCTTGGAGAGGAAATCTTTTACATTTGCAACAAACTCCATCTTAAGATTGATGTAAGATATATTTATAAGTCCTACTCTTATATAACACTATATGAAATCTACTGTCAAGGGAGAAATGCTCAAACAGACTTTCATATGGGGCTTTTTCCTCTCAAGCTTTCTCGTTTGGCCATGGTCTCAATTATTTTTCGAGCTACCCCGTGTTTGGTTTGTCAGGGTCTGGATTGAGATACTTATTCTTTTTGGTTTGGTCTTTGGTCTCCCGCACCTTAAGAAGAAGCATCACGATGGCGCCATGATAGGACTCGTTTTGCTGTTCGTAGTAGTTGGAATTATTTCCGGTATAGCCGGATTTGATAGTCTGCAGAGCTTTTTTGGGAACGCTTTCCGCGATGACGGAATCTTCACCTTTATGCATCTGATCGGCCTCTTTTTCTTCCTGGTTTTATTCTGGAAAAAGGATTGGGAAAAGGAATTTGTATCGGTGGTTGCGCTTTCATCGCTTCTGAATGGGATTCTTGCCGTAGTCGTAGGACTCTTTTTCAAGACTTCATTCACCGGTACTTTTGGACAAAATAGTTTTCTTGCAGGATATTTGTTGGTTACGACTCCATTTATCGCGCAAGCCTACCAAGATTCCAAGAAAAAATTTAACGAAACTGTATGGTTTTGTGCACTCGTCCTGAACATTTTCGTAATCCTGTTAAGCAAATCTTTAGGAGGAATACTTGGTGCACTCATACTGATTACGGGAATTTTTTTAAGAAACACGACGTTTTCCAAAAGACAGACTTTCTATTCGCTTCTGTCACTGGGAGTTCTTTCGGGGACGGTCTTCTTTTTCATAAAAATCAGCGGACCATTTACTTTTGAATCCCGCGAAAGAATCCTGATGAGGGGAATAAATGCATTTATGCAAAAGCCTCTTTTCGGTTGGG
>CAYGGJ010000020.1:0-13907 GCA_964349415.1 uncultured Gammaproteobacteria bacterium
CCTAAATTTTTCAAAAGCTCAATTGCCTTATTCTGGTCTACGTTTAAATTAATCTGTATCTCTTTTAAAAATAGATTGTACCCAATATTAAAATTGTAACTAAATATCAATATCTTAGAATTGGAATCATAGAAATAAACAGATGTAGATGAGAAATTAAGGTTTACCAGCAATATTCCCTGGTTGGGTGATACTGCTTGCTTCTTGAAAATAGTTTCCGCGACACGTCCAATCGAGCTGATTTCTGTTTCAATTGTTTGAGGTGCAAGTCCTGCATATTCTGCAAGACGCTCTACTTTCCCAACTATTTTTTTTGGAGCGGCCGCTATTAGAGTAAGTATTTTTTTATTTTTCTCGTCTTCTCTCAAGATTTCTATATCAAGATTAATTTCATCCAAAGGCATTGGAATAAATTGATCAGCTTGGTATTTGATGGCGTTTAGTAATTCTTTTTCATTCAGCTTGGGAGTTTCTACAAACTGATTGTAACTGTAACTGTCGGGTATGATGATGCTTACGTTTTTCTTCGTAAGCTTGAGTTGCGCGATTAGCTTAGAAAGTCCCGCTGCTTGTTTTTCGATGACATTTTCTGCCTCCGCCCGAAAAAACACAGGATCGGTTTCTATAATACCCAATGCAGTTGCCTCAAACAGATCGCCTGATTTTTTTATATCAGACACCCTGATATAGGATTCTCCAAGATCAATACAGAAAAAATCTGCAGCCATATATTCACTATAGAAGATAACAAATCAAATATCAATGAACTTAATCAGTAGCTTTTGAGCTGGATCTTCGTCTGGTAGGTAAACGAAGCAGTATCCTCCGGACGGGAGGAGGCGGAATCATACTCTACAACGTAGGAGATGCTAATTATCGGCGGGGAAAAAGCAGCTCCTCTTTCGCATTTGATACTGAAGGTTCCTTCCTCAACCTTTACTTTGTCATTGGTTAAACCGGTACTGGTAGAGGGAATTGAAGAGCTTGATGCGATAAGCTGAGCGGAGTCTACCGCATAAGAAAAGTAATTATTAAATCTATCTTTAAAATATATTTGTCCTGAGCTGGGTCCGCTTGCAGTTGCACATACTAAATTGCTATCCGTGGGCGGTGTTCCACTGTGTACAGTAACCGCAGAGTTTTTAAGCACTGTTCTCATATTATTGAGTACAAAGTCGCCCTGTCGTTTGACCTCCTGAAGAGCATATATCTTCGCCTGTTGTCTAAGAATAGTAAAGATAATCGAGAAGACCGCTGGCAGTATGAGCGCTACTACGCCCACTACGACCAGCATTTCTATCAGAGTAAAGCCTTTTTTTTGGATTTTAATCATTATGAATTATTCGAAACGTGAAAATACAGTTCTGACCGGTACGGTAAAGGTGTTCGGTCCATCCCGCCATGAAACCGTTACGGCAATATTAACTTGGTTTGAATCGGATGTGGGAGTTATGGTTAGATCGCGGTTAAAGACGCTGCTGAGTTCAAATCCACTGCAGGTAGTATTAAGTTTGGAAGTATTATTCCAGTTGTTTCCAAAGGTTTTCTCGTAAAAGCAATAATTTTCCGCTGTAGCATTCGGTATAGTATTTTCCTTAAACTGCTCCCAATCAACTTCCTTTTCTCCCCTCAGCCACTCTATAAGCTCTTCTGCATACCGCGTAGCCAGTATTTTATTTTCGTTCGATTTGGCTATCTGAAGTGAGAAGGAGCTTATGGTCGCGGCAACCACAAAAAACATAGCGACCACGGAAACAAAGACCAGCACCTCAACCATCGAAAATCCCATTTGAGTTTTTTTCATACTGTGTTTTCTAGCAACCGGAGGTATATTTCGGACTCTCACTAAAAATACCCGAAGGTTGAACTTGTATGTTTATACACTTGTTAGGTTGTATTTTTTCATTTTTCACTTTAATAGTTAAGGCTGAAGATAGATTGGTGCCAGTATTGAGCGGCTTAAAAAAGATATCTGTGGGTGAAGAGCTGAGCGTCACGTTTGGTGTCAGTGTATGTGTTTGCACAGAATCATATATTCCCTGACAATCTCTCTCTAATGTGTATGACGACGGTGAAGAAGTGTCCAAGCTTACCCTATAGCCTCTAAAGTCGTCGCAGATATCAGGATCTGCGTCTGCGGAAGATGCCTTACTTCGTGCAAGATACAAAGTGGCACTAAGTCTTTCAACCTCGTCGTCAAGCTTCTTTTCTTCATTAAAGGCTCCATAGTTGGCTATTGAAAGACCGGCAAAAAGAGAGATTATGAAAATTACGACAATCAGCTCTATGAGAGTAAAGCCTTTTCTATTGCTCTCCATAAGGTCCGACGCAATAGTTGCAATTTGCACCTCCGCAGCTTACGCTGCAATCGGTTCCTCCACCTTCAAGGTATGCGCCCAGCTTGTAGTTACCGTTGGATTCTAATTCGTAGTAATACGTATACGTGGGGCACTTTGGGTCGTTGGGAATCTTGCTCATGTATGTATTGCTTGCTGTATCGGTGAGCGCTCCTGAGCCGGGACAATTAAAGACGACCTCATCTTCTGCCGGATAACTATTTGTTTGACTGTTGCTTCTGTAAAGCTCGGCTGCTCCTCTGACTTGTTCAAGATCGGCCTTTCTTCTTGCATCCCGGGAATTTTTTGTGAAGGCGGTATAGGTGACGGTTCCTGCCGCAGCAAGTAGTCCTATTATCGATGTGACTACAAGAATTTCTACTAAAGTAAAGGCAGTCGAAGACTTGTTCATATTATTGTTGATTACTTTTGCAAAAACCTGTAGGTGCTTCCGACTCCATACCGTTTGCACAGATTTGATAAGTACTTGCGTCGCATCCTTGACAGACATATGGGCTTGCTCTGGGATCTATTGGGACTCCAGTCATTATAACTACCGGCCCCGTAGGACAAACTACGGAAGTGAAAGATGATCCACTGTCCGGAAGAGGATAATTAAACCCGCAGACACTGTAATACTGTTCCAGTGCATTTGAAATTGCATTAACATCTCCTTTCCGCTTTGTGTCTCTGGCTTTTTTTTGAGCTGTTGAATATGAGAAGGTGCCCAGGCTTACAAGGATTGATATTATTCCAATTACAACAAGCAGTTCCAGCAATGTAAAAGCTTTTCTCATTAGTTTATTTGTACCATATTTAAGGCTCATTTATTGAGTATATTTTTTGAGAGGAGCAGCTATATCCGGGGCCACAAGTAGCGGAACTAACTCCATCGGTATCGGCCTTATTTTCCAGACAGGCGCATAAAGTATATTTGAGAGAATCAGTTGCGTTGCGGAGATAATAATAAGGGGTTGGTGTTAAGTTTTGAGGATCTCCGGGATACTTATTTATATAGGTGGCATCAGTAACAGTGTTTTTAAAAACCTGTCCCGGCGAAGGGATCGCAGCAGCCGCAGGATACTCTACGGGATCCTGGTCCTGCTTATACAATTCGAGTGCTTTTTGGATTTGTTTTAGATCTGATTTTCTTTGTGTGTCGCGTGCGCGTTCACGGGCTCCCATAAAATTCGGCAGAACTATTGCCGAGAGGCCGCCGATAATTGCAATTACGACAAGAAGTTCAATAAGGGTGAAACCTTTCCGTGCAGTCATCTCCTTCTAGAGTACACTAATTCTCGTAGGGCTGTCAAGCAGCTGTCCGGCGGGAGTATTTCTTTTGAAGATCTATTAAAAAATGGTCTATGGCAAATTGAGGGTTGACATTGTTACGAAGGATTAGTGAACGTGTGGTTAGAAGCGTTTTTACCGCGTGGGGGGCGTTTATATCTTGCTCAAACCTTGTCCTGAAAAAAATCACCAATTGATCAATAAGCTTCAGGGCGTCGGAAGTATTAGATACATTGAAAACAGGGTCTGACAGAGATTGGTTTGATTTTCCGGCGGCTAGTTTTTCCATGCCTTCCTTAATCGGGGCCTCCACGATGGATATATCCTCAATATCTTTGACGTCAATAATTTTACAGCGTGAGCGGATTGTCGGCAGAATATCGTATAAGGTTTGTACTATTAATACAAAGTGGATGTTTACATTATGTTCTTCGAGAGTTTTTAAAAGGGCGTTTTGCGCCTGATATGAAGCGGAATCAAATTGGTAGAGTACAAAAAGGCGCGGTTGTGAGAAGCTATATGAAACCTGTTTTTTTATTTCCCTGATTTGGTCAATCGAGACTTCCTTATTTTGAGGCTCTATTTCAAACACATTAACTTCGTCAATTTCCTGTTGTTCTTTGAACTGCTTTAGAAATTTTTTTATGCCTTTATTGTTGTTTGCAACAAGAAGAACCGGATTCATAATCGTATTGCATTTTAGCAGAATAGTTTTTATAGTGAAAGTATGAACGTTTCTCCAAAAAAGCTTTTGACGCAGCTTGTTCACAATGGAGTTATCGATCAAAGTACTGCGGATACCTACGAATTGAACAGCCTTCAAAAGAATATGCCCATTCACGACTACTTAAGCACCAGCACGACTCTTGACAAAGAAGCTCTTCTTAAGGCAACTGCGGAAATTATGCAGGTTTCGCACGTAGATCTTTCCAGTTCTCCGGTTGATCCCCAGGCGATTAGTTTAATTTCCGAGTCTTTAGCCCGGAGATACTCTATTCTCCCCTATCGATTTGATCCAAAACTCCAGGTTCTATATGTAGCTACTTCAGATCCCTTTAATACCAATCTCACCGAATTTCTGGAAAAAAAAATCGGAAAAAAGATAGTACTGTCTTTGGGAATCACGGCAGATATTTCAAAAGGTTTAGATTCCTTTTATTCCCAAAGTCTTTCTCCTGAGGTGAGCGAGGCTTTAAAGGAGTATCAACCGGAGCTTGCTAAAAAACCAATTGAAAATATAGGAAGCGTTATTAAAGAGGCGCCTATTGCCAAGATTGTATCAACGATCCTTGAGTTTGCCATAAAAAGCCGCACCTCAGATATTCATATTGAGCCCGAGGAGCTTAAGACAAGAGTGCGATATAGAATCGACGGCATTTTAAATGAAAAGCTTTCTCTACCAAAGTCAATACATGACGCCTTGATCTCCCGCATCAAGATTTTGTCTGACATGAAGATAGATGAGAGACGTGTGCCGCAAGACGGCCGTTTCAGTTTAAAGCTTGGTATCGAAGAGGTTGACTTTCGTGTATCGACGCTTCCCACCGTAGATGGAGAAAAGGTAGTAATGAGACTTCTGAAAAAAACAGGAGGTATTCCGGCACTTTCTGAATTGGGACTGCGTGGTCCGCAGTATAAGGATCTGGAAGAGGCAATATCAAAGCCCTACGGAATTGTGCTGGTGACAGGTCCTACCGGATCAGGAAAAACTACGACGCTATACTCCATGTTGTCCCGTCTAAACAAACCAAACATTAATATTGTGACGCTTGAGGATCCTGTCGAATACCGTCTAAACGGCGTCAACCAAGTCCAGATCAATCCACAAGCAGGTCTTAACTTCGCAACCGGTCTGCGCTCCTTTCTAAGACAAGACCCAAACATCATTCTGGTCGGAGAGATTCGCGATAAGGAAACTACACAGCTTGCCATTCAGGCTGCTTTGACAGGTCACTTAGTTTTTTCAACGCTTCATACCAATGATGCGGCTACGGCAATCCCCCGTCTTATTGATCTTGGTGCAGAGCCATTTCTGATTGCTTCGGTTTTCAGCGCTTCACTTGCTCAACGTATATGTAGAAGGGTGTGTCCGCATTGTAAAGAGTACTATGTCCCTGAACCACTAGTTCAACAAAATATTAAAGATGTACTGGGAGACTTATTGCCCAAAGCAATGAAAGAAGGAGGAGAGATGAAACTTACCAGAGGAAAAGGATGTAATGAATGTGTTAAATCGGGGTACCTAGGACGTATTGCTATTTTTGAAGTATTGAAGATTACTCCCTCTGTAAACAAAATGGTCTTGAATCAAAGTACCGCGAGGGAGATTGAAGCACAGGCTTTGAAAGAAGGACTTATTAAAATGAAGCAGGACGGATATCTGAAAGCACTTGACGGAATTACTACTGTTGAAGAAGTTCTGCGTGTCGCAGAAGTATAACCTCACCTATGGACATTGGCAAATTACTGGAATTGACTATCGAAAGGAGCGCTTCAGATCTCCACCTTGTGTCGGGGACGTTTCCTTCGGTACGTGTAGACGGAGTTCTATATCAACTAAGTACTCTCTCAATCCTTACTCCCGAGATAGCTCAGACTATGGTTTTTTCGATTTTAAACGAAGAACAGAAGGAAAATTTGCTTGCGAATAAAGAGATAGATTTGGGTTATGAATACGGAGGAGGTAGATTCCGTGTAAATATTTATCATACGCGGAGTGGTTGGAGTGCCTCATTTAGACTGGTTCCTTCAAAGATAAGAACAATAGAAGAGCTAGACCTTCCACCTGCTTTTCACAAGCTTACAGAGTATAACAACGGATTAGTGTTGGTAACCGGACCGACGGGAGAGGGCAAAAGTACAACGCTTGCCGCTATAATCAATGAGATTAATTTGAAACATGCTAAGCACATCATCACAATTGAAGATCCAATTGAGTTTGTCTATGGACAGGGTAAGTCAATTATTTCCCAGCGCGAACTTCATCAGGATACTCACTCATGGAATATTGCCTTACGGTCTGTTTTGCGCGAAGATCCTGATGTAGTATTGGTCGGAGAGGTCCGCGATTACGAATCAGCCCAACTTGTATTGACTATTGCGGAAACCGGACACTTGGTGTTTTCAACACTTCACACAACATCAGTACCGGAAACCGTCAATCGTCTTATAGATATGTTTCCCTCTCATCAGCAAAATCAAATTAAAACACAACTTGCAGGAGCGTTGCGATCAATTGTAGCTCAAAGGCTTCTCCCCCGCTCGGATATGAAGGGACGGGTAGCTGCTCTGGAGGTTTTATACAATACATCGGCAGTTGCTTCGATCATCCGGGACGGCAAGCCATTTTTACTGGAAAATCTTTTACAAACTTCAGAGCAAGAAGGATTTGTCTACTTTGAACGCTATCTTTCTCAACTTGTTCAGCAAGGGAAGATTACAAAAGAAGTGGCGAGCGCGTATGCGATTCGTCCCAAGGAACTTGAAAAGTACATGAAGTGATATGTTGTACACCTACAAAGCAATTAAGGACAATAAGGTTGTCGTAAAAAAAATAGAAGCCGAGCGTGAAGATTTGGTAGTGAAGCATCTTAAGGAAAACGGTTATTTTCCAATTGAAGTGAAGTTGGCAAAAAGTTCCGGCAGCTCGCTTTTTGCATCCTATTTCGACAAGGTTTCTTTTAACGACATTGTTAATCTTACTCGTCAACTCGCAATCATGTTAAATGCCGGTCTTACGATTGTTGATGCATTTGAAATTCTCGAGAGACAGATAGAAAAAGAGTCTTTGCGCAAAGTGGTTTCAGAACTTGACAAGAAGGTGAAGGCCGGAACAACCCTTTCTGCGGCTTTAAGTAGTTATCCTCAATATTTTCCCAACCTATACATCTCGCTTGTGAAGTCAGGAGAAGCGTCGGGAAAATTAAATGAAATCCTGCTTAAACTTTCCGAGACAATGGAAAAACAAAGAGAGTTTAATGGAAAACTAAAGGGCGCTTTGATTTATCCCGTGATTGTTATTATCGCGATGCTTTCGGTGATGTTTATCATGATTACATTTGTCGTACCCAAGCTCCTCAATCTTTACAAAGATTTTGATATCGAGCTTCCTGTCACCACACAGATTCTTATTGCCGTCTCATCATTCAGTAGTCAGTTTTGGCCGCTTATACTTCTCGGAGTTTTTGGAGCAGTTTTCCTAGTAAGGACTTATTTGAAGACCAAGCGCGGCAAATATGCATTCGATTCGATACTGTTGCGGCTGCCTGTAGTAAACGGGGTAATTAAAATGGCTGCCTTGGTGGATAGCACAAGAATACTTTCTATCTTGGTTGCCTCCGGTGTATCAATCCTTGATGCCCTCAAGATTATAATCCAAACGACAAATAATGCAGTCTATCAAGAAGCATTCGAGAATATTTACAAGTCTATTGAAAAGGGACAGTCTCTCGGAAACTCGCTTGCTCAGGAAAAGATTTTTCCGCCCATCTTGGTGCAGATGGCAATTGTTGGTGAAAATACCGGCCATCTCGACGATACATTACTGAGGCTTTCCCGTTATTTCGAATTAGAATCGGAGCTGGCGATCAAGGCAATGACAACGCTCATAGAGCCTTTGATACTGGTGGTTTTGGGTGTGGGGGTGGGTTTCATAGTTATCTCAGTGATTACTCCTATATACAACCTTACAAGTTCATTTAAGTAGATCTCTAATCTTTTGCTATTTGGTGCACTTGAAACACATCAACCCTTTTCTTAAGTGCTTTGTAATTGTCAAGAGAGTAAGACTTCATAAATTCTTCAACCGCTTTCTTTGTTTTTTCTATCATAAGATAGTCCGAAAACGACGCGATCATAAGCGAATCATGTCCGTGTTGTTTAATTCCGTATAGGTCTCCGGGCCCGCGCCGTTGGAGATCGTATTCTGCTAATTTTTGACCTTTATTATGATTGGTAAAAAAAGAAAGCCGGTCTAAAACTCCGGGACTATTATTTTCCGTAAAAACGAAGCAGTAGGATTGTTTACTTCCTCTTCCCACCCTTCCTCTTAATTGATGAAGCTGCGCCAGACCGTAGCGCTCGGCTCCTTCGATGAGCATAATGGTTGCATTTGGTACGTCTATCCCTACCTCTACTACCGAGGTAGCGACCAGAATATCATAGTCACCTTTTTTGAAGGAAAGCATTATGGCGTCCTTCTCTTTGCTTTTTAGTTTGCCGTGAATCAGTCCGAGTCGAAGTTTCGGAAAAACATTCTTTTTTAAATGTTCATATTCTTTTACTGCGGCCTTTGCAGATTTTGTAGTTTCAACTTCAGATTCTTCAATAAGAGGACATATGACAAAGACTTGTGATTTTTCTTCCAAGATTTTCTTCTGAATCCATTGATAGCCGTCCGCTCTTTTTGTGTTGGGGACAAGATGGGTTTTTATGGGAATCCTGCCTTTCGGCATTTCATCAAGTACGGACAGATCAAGTTCTCCATAGAGCGTGAGGGCTATTGTTCTTGGAATCGGAGTGGCGGTCATGCTTAGAAGATGAGGATTCGAGCCTTGTTCTTTCAGAATTGCTCTTTGTCTGACACCAAATCGGTGCTGTTCATCAATTACAACCAGGCCTACTTTTTTGAAACTCTTTGATTTTGCAATAAGAGCTTGAGTACCAACAATAATATCGGCGTCAGCTTTTTCCTTCTTGCTTGAAGTTTGCAATCCAATCTCAAGTTTTGTATTTCTAAATAATTTTGAAAGAGTTTCATAGTGTTGCGTTGCAAGAATCTCAGTAGGTGCCATAAAAAGCGTCTGAAACCCGTTTAAATATGAAACATATCCTCCAATTGCCGCAACCACTGTTTTCCCGGATCCCACATCGCCTTGTAGAAATCTGTTCATTGGACTAATTTTTTCCAGATCTTTTAAAATCTCATCGGTTACTTTTTTTTGGCCTTCGGTTAAGGAAAACGGAAGGTGCTTGATAAAATCATCTACCTTTGTTCTAAATTTCTTGACATGAAGTATGTTTCCAACTTTTTCTTTTTCCCATTTAAGTTTCACGAGCTTTGCCGATAATTGAATAATGAAAAGTTCATCGAAAGAAAGCCTATTTTTGGCTTTTTTCAAAATATCTAAAGATTTTGGAAAGTGAATGTTTTTATAAGCGAAGGATTCCCCGGAGAGGTCATATTTTTTAAGAAATTGGTCGGGAAATATTTCCTGTACTTCCTCATTTTCTTCGTTCAACTGTCTGAGAATACGATAAATTTTATCTCGTAAAGTCCTTGAGGAAAGCCCTCTTTTTTCAGGATAAATCGGGATCAATTTTCCCGTGTGGAGAGTTTCTTGTTCGGGATCTGTTAATACCTCGTATTCTTTGGGAACAATGTTCAACTTTCCCTTAAGTTTTACTTCACCGCTTATGCTTACAAGAGACTCGGGATTCAACAGCCGAATTAAAAAAGGTTGATTGAACCAGGTTACTGCAATCACTCCGGTTTCATCAGATACTGTGATTCTTTGGACAGTCAATCCCCTTCTGACATAGTCATTTTTTGCCGTCACAATTCTACCTCTTATCGTTACCTTTTCTCCCTCCTGAAGAGCGATGATACTTGATATTCTCGTAAAATCCTCATGTCTGGAAGGGAAATAGCTGATGAGGTCGCTGTATGTATTAATGCCCAAGCCTTTTAGACGTTTGATTGTGATGATGCTGGTAGCGGGTAACTTTTCAACCGGTTGTTCAAGCAACATATCCTCACATTATACTCGAGTGATTTCAAAGCACTTTAAAGAAGGAGAAAGGGCGCGAATGAAGAAAAAATGATAAGTATGGTTGCGATTATAATAATGACCTTGAGCACTCTTTCTTTTGTGAATATCTTACGGAAGCCGACCATACTTGATTATAATATATTTGCTATAATTTACTATGGTCTCACGGAGGCTCCGGTTTGCACGCTTACATACCCGTCAAAAACTTACTAATAAAACTCTTTTCACTATAGCAGGGGCAATTCTTGGTGGGCTCATCCTCATCTTTATTATTTTTGCCTGGATTGCAAAAGACCTTCCGGCACCCGGAAAACTTTCGCAAACAAGTCAATCTTCCACTGTTTTTTATGACCGTGACGGAAAGGTTCTCTTTGAACTTTATAAAGATAGAAACCGCGTACCAGTAACACTCGCTGAAACATCGGACTATATGAAGCAGGCAACTATTGCGATTGAGGACAAGGATTTCTACAGACATCAGGGATTTTCACAAGCCGGAATTGTACGGGCATTTATAAGTACTATTTTTGGAGGAAGTGTTCAGGGTGGATCTACCATCACACAGCAGCTTATTAAGAATGTAGTTTTGGATTCTACAAGAAGTGTAACCCGTAAGTTGAAGGAGGTAATTCTTGCCGTAGTTGTTGAGCGACGTTACACAAAGGATCAGATTCTGGAATTGTATCTAAATGAGGCTCCATACGGGGGGAGCTTTTGGGGTATTGGTTCTGCATCGCAGGGATATTTTGGAAAGTCCTCTAAGGATTTAAGTTTAGTACAAGCCGCGTTTCTTGCAGGGCTTCCTCAGAGACCGACATACTATTCCCCCTTCATTGGAGAAAAGGATGCCTGGAAGGGTCGTACCCGTGACGTACTAAGAAGAATGAGGGAAGACCGATACATTACCAGAAAGCAGGAGTCGGATGCTTTAATCCAAATCGATAAAGTAAAGTTTTCCCAGTCAAGAGAAAGTCTCAATGCGCCCCACTATGTTTTTTACGTAAGGGATCAAATTGAAAAAGAATTTGGCTCGAAAGTTTTAGAGCAAGGACTGCGTGTAAAAACTACACTTTCTTCAGGAGCTCAAAAAGGTACCGAGAAGATAGTACGCGAAGAAGTCGAAAAACTTAAAGGTGCGCGGGTCGGAAACGGAGCGGCTGTAGTCTTGGATTCCAAGACAGGAGAGGTTTTGGCAATGGTCGGTGCCTATGATTACAATGATGAGAAGTACGGAAACTTTAATGCCGCTCTTGGACTTAGACAGCCGGGATCTTCGATTAAGCCAATTACATATGCCGCCGCTTTTGAAAAAGGATACACTCCCTCGACAGTTCTTATGGATTTGAAAACCGTTTTCCCAAGCCAAGGTGGAAAAGACTATGTTCCTGAAAATTATGACGGAAAATTCAGGGGGCCCATGCAGCTTCGTTTTGCGCTTGGAAATTCCATTAATGTAACTGCGGTCAAATTACTAGCTATGGTAGGAGTCAGAAACTTTCTGCAGAAAGCAGACGAGATGGGCCTGAAGACACTGGCACCTACTCAAAAAAATCTGGATAGGTTTGGACTGGGAGTAACATTAGGTGGCGGAGAGGTAACCCTATTGGATCTGACCTCTGCATATTCGGTCTTTGCGCGGGAAGGAATTCAAAAAGACCCACAATCCATAATTGAAATTAAAGACTATAAGGGAAAAACAATATTAAAGCAAAAGAAATCCGCCGAAAGAAGAGCGTTGAGCAAAGAGGTCTCTTTTTTGATTTCTCACATTTTGTCTGATAATAACGCAAGGGCAATTGCGTTTGGATTATCCTCGTATCTGAATGTCCCCGGAAAAACCGTAGCGGTGAAAACAGGAACTACTGATGACAAGCGGGATAACTGGACTTTAGGTTATACAAATGACGTAACCGTGGGAGTCTGGGTTGGGAATAATGATAATTCACCGATGGATTCCCGTATTGCTTCGGGTATAACCGGTGCTTCTCCTATTTGGAATAGGATCATGAAAGATCTTCTTAAAAAAAACTACAAAGACGGAATTGCTGCAAAACCCGACGGCGTGATTGCACTTACCGTAGACTCTTTCCTAGGAGGGCTTCCGAAAGAAGGACAGCCCACAAGATCCGAGTACTTTAAAAAAGGTACGGAGCCAAAAGATGTATCTTCGGCATATAAAAAACTTAAAATATCAAAATCTACGGGAAAACTTGCCAATGATATTGAAATAAGATCGGGAAATTATGAAGAAAAAGATTTCATTGTAATTACAGAAAACGATCCCGTATCAACCGACGGAAAAAACCGGTGGCAAGAGGCGATCGACGCGTGGAGAAACACACAGGACGATAAGTTTAAATATCCGGGTGAAACTTCAGACGCTTCCCAAGAGGATATGGTGGTAAACATTAAGGAGCCTTCAGATCACGCAAGGGTTGATTCAAACGAAGTTAAAGTCGTAGCAAGACTTACATCTAACTCGAATGTTAAAAACGTCAAGATTTATATTGACGGGCAGGAAAAAAAGAGCATAGACGGAGACAGGGATGAAATAAGCGAAACATTCAATCTCCCAGACGGAAAATATGAAATTAAAGTGGAGGCGGTTAATGAAAAAGATAAAAAAGGTGAATCCGTCGTAAAGATTGGAGTTAAGAAAGACTGGGACAGTTCTGACTAGATCAGTCCGTTACGAGTTTTTTTATTTTTTCAAAATCTTCGTTAAATTCTTTTTTGTATTTCGGGAAGCGTAGAACAGCTGCTGGATGCAATGTAATTAAAATTTTCCAGCCGTCTCTTCTAATTATCTCACCATGTCTTTTTAATACTGGAATGTCTTCATTCAGTAGGGCATGGATTGCCGTCTTACCAAGAAGGACTAAAATTTTTGGATTTATTATAGAAAGTTGTTTTTTAAAGTGAATGTTGGAATGATCAATTTCTTTTTTAGTTGGCGTGCCTCTATTGGGAAGAAATTTAACAGGACTGGTAATATAAAGATCCTTTTCTTGCAAACCCACGGAATAAATAGTGGCGCGTAGAAGTTGTCCTGATCTTCCGATAAAAGGTCTTCCGCTTTCAGCCTCCTTTTTTCCGGGAGCTTCTCCCACGAACATAATTTTTGCATTAGGATTACCCTCTCCAAAAACCTGTTTTCCATATCCAACGGATTTGCATAAAGAACACGATTCTATTTCCACTTGAAGTTTTTGTAGTTTCTGAAGCTTGTCCATCTCACCTAACCTTTGCCTTGAATTTAGATTCTAAAGCAGCAAGTATAGTTTTCTTTTCCTTATCAACAATTTCTTTTGTCAGATTTTTCTCGGATGACTCGAATTGTAAATGTAAGAACACGGTTTTTAAGTCATTTGTTGTGGTTGGTTCCTCACCAAGCTCTACCTTTGAGACCAACGAGGAAGTATTTGATACGTCCTGAATGATTTCACCTACTTTTGCATCAGGAGGAACAAAAAATGAGATGTCCTGAAAAATAACATGGGGTGGATTTGTT
>CAYGGJ010000021.1:0-13637 GCA_964349415.1 uncultured Gammaproteobacteria bacterium
TGACCGGTAAGATACAGATCCTGCCAACTCTTCACAGTTGATCCCAAATCATAGGTATCATCTGTTGCAGGCAGAAGATCACCCGTTACCTCAATATCTCCACTGGTTGCCTCTCCTATATCTATTGCAGCACTATTTGCACCGGTTATATCCCCACCGCTTACTGACAGATCTCCCGTTATATCTGTATTGTCATTTAAAGATATATTTCCGTCTATATCTGATATCGCACCACCCGTTGTAATATTGAGTCCGGTCGTAGCACTTCCTATATCGGTAACATCATTAAGTACAAGATTTCCGTCAATATCTGAGAGGGCACCACCCGTTGTAACGTTAACTCCTGTTGATGCAGAACCTATGTCTGTCTGGTCGTTAAGAACTAAATTTCCGGATATATCTGAGATTCCGCCCTCGATCGCAACATTTCCACCATTATCAACGGTAAATTGGTCAGTTCCACTGGAATTTTCGAATACTATGAGATTACTTGTCTGCGTTGAATTTCCTTGAACAAGAAGTTGAATTTCATCAGATTCCCCATCAATTCCCAGCTTTGCGAGATCTGAAGTTGAGCCTAACGTAACATTGTCGGAGCTGGTTGTAAGTCTCACGACCGTTCCATCATCAGTCCAACCTCCTGCGGAAGCAGCGCCGGCAATAGACTGGAAAGTCGAACAGTCATTGGAAAACTGAAGCTCGTTTAAGCTCCCATTGTAGCGGACACATCCTTTAGCCGTAGCATCTGTATTATTATCGATCCGTAATTGGCCGCCAGCGATGTGAAGTAGATCAGCAGGCGCAGTAGTTCCTATACCCAGATTACCTGAATTATCTATAGTTCCACGATTCGAGCCTCCTGTTGCAAAAAGCAGCGATCCGCTCTGGCTTGCATTTAACGTTACATCTCCGGCGCCTCCCGACTGAAGGACAACACCGCCCGCCGAGGAAAGCGTAAAGGCAGCGCTTGCATAGGTTGATCGTATGCCTGGCGTTGCGACAGACATTAATAAATCTCCATCTTTGTTAATAATCGGAATGTTTGAGGTTCCTGCTCCCGGTGGCAGACCTTGGAGAGTTTCGGCATTAAGTGCATATCCGACATTTGCAATCTGTTGACGGGGTGTCATTTCAGAATCTCCACCAACCGTTACACCTAAATACACATTTGCATTTTCACTAAATAGAGAGGAAGGAAGTTCTGTTCCACAAACCTGTTGAGGAGGAGTAGGCGAGTATCCAGAGCCGCCGATAAGAACATCAAAAATTCCATCCTGATCCGGAGTTACGGAACAACTGGTTGAATCATATAAAGACGAGCCTCCCGTACCAGTGTTGTAAAACTTAAAACGTGCATTTGTTGCAGTGGTAATTGGATTTCCAAGGCTGTCTGTCAGTCTTCCTTGAAATGAAATGATGCGCCCAGACCTTTTAAGTTCCGAGGGAAAGGCGAGAGGAGTGTCGGGTTTTTGAAAAAATTGATTATAAACACCCCCGCCTAAAAGACTCATCATAACGAAGAAAAGAGCCACGCCTATGTAGCCTTGAAGATTAAAAACCGGCTGACCTGTTGAAGAACCGCTTGAAGAACCTCCTATTAATATACCATTCAGCCATTCCTTAATTTTGTACGTCTGAGCTTTAAACGGGATATGGCGCTCTTTTACAAGCCCTTCTTGATTTTTAGCTTTTTTCGGTAAGACATCAGAGTGAAGAATTTCCGGCCTGTTGCTAAGCGACCTATCTAAATCAGCAGTTAGTAGATCCAGCTGCTCATACTCTTTTTGCCTAATTAAGTTCTTTGTAAGAGCCCATTTGAGGAATTTATCCACATGGCTTATTTTCTCGCGTATTATTTGGGGAGAATTCCCTTCTTCTTGAAGCTTTGTAAGATAAGCTCGGAGCTTTTCCGGTGTTAACTTTACCTTCTTCATTGTAACACTTTGGACTTATCTAACAATGAATTGTTTGGTTATCTTGGGCATATGATATCGAAAAGTAGCTCGTTGTTTTTCACGAGAGGCATACTGTTTTCGGTCATATGGGCTACCTTCTACTGCAGGATCCAATAGATCCCTCAGTTGGTAGTATGCTTGATGGACAGCCTTAAACATGAGATATATTAAACTTGTAACAAGAGAAACTCCTTAATGGTTTGAGTAATATTTTGACTTTCGTGAAGATCTAAACCCTCTCTTTTAAGACTATCCTTGAAATCTACTAGAATGAGATCGTTCCCTAACTCCTTTTCAACTTTATTTTCCTGAGGAATAATATTTCTTACATCTTTCGCGGGGTTTTCAGCCATCCATTGCTGTGAAACGCAAAAAGAGCAAAATTTACGTAGAGTAGAGAGCCTTCTATTAATCGTTTTGGTAGGCGCATTATTCTCTTGAAGGTAGGCTCTGTACTGGGCTACGTCAATTTTAGTAAGATGCTGGGAAAGACTTTCCGATGTAACTTCTGAAAGTTCAATGTTATTAGATTTAAGCCTTAGCACAAGCCAACCTAGAAAATGTCTTAAATCAGAAAGATAGTTCTTGATCGTTACGGGCCGCATTTGCTTTTTTCCCGCAGTGAGAAAAATGCGGAATGAGGCTTCAATATTATAAAAATTATACACCTTGTCCATATACATTCATCATAAACAAAAAGGAAATCGTTTGTCAAGAGGTATTTAATAGGTAATTTGATCTATTAAGAGCTAGATTTTCCTGCATCTAAAATTAGCATAAATTCATCTTATAATATAGTTTTAATCTAGTTTAATTGAATTACCGCACCATATTTTATAGTACCTAACTATATAAATATATATCAAACAACTTATAGTATCTTATATCAATAGTAGGGCCATAGAGAACAGGGACTATCTTGACGAAAGTTATTATAAGGAGGGTTATCTTGTTGTTGAAGTTTTGTTCAACTTGTTTTAATAAATAAAACTATACCGAGGAAAAAGAACAAATCCTCCACTTTTTCAGAATACCTTTGTGCTATATTGATATAGTCTCAGCAGACAGGGTAACTTATTGCTAATTTTTTTTAATTTCATGACGTTTTGTTTTTAAAGGCCAAAGTATCTATATGGAGCAAATTTAAAGAAAAACACCCTACCTATAGTCCTTAGGAGCATTTTTTGATAAGGTTGACATAGTTTTTAGTTTTAATTACTATGTACTATAACCAGGAAATATGAAAAAAACTCTTCTATTTTTAAGCCTAGCCCTTCTCCTTTTATTATTAGCAACATCCTTCTTTTGGCTTTACGAGGCTAAAACTTTTGTAGGAAGAGCGAGCACTTTCCGGAGTACATTTTCTTTAGAAAACTCTTATGTTTTTATTTCTCCTCTGAGGGCTAAAGCTGATGGAGCAGAAAAAATCCGCCTGACCGTATTTGTGCTCAACGATCAAGGCTTGGGAGTCTCAGGCAAGAAGGTACGGCTAAATCAAGTGAATGGATTGACTCTGGAGACTATACAAGGACTTACAGATAGCCTGGGTAAGGCTGTATATGATGCTACTGCGCTAAAAGCGGGAGAATACTTTATAGAAGTGCAGATTGAAGGAAAAAAATTGAATCAACAAGCCCAACTCTCCTTCTATTAATCTCTCGTAGCAAGTTCATGATCGGTTACAAGCAGGGAGTAATCATCTCTCAAAGCAAGTGCCTTATTGCGTGCTATCGCATGAGGTCTCAAATAGGTCTTGAAAAAGTAATATATAAGGGCCAATATTTGTAAAAGAATAAACAGCTCTAAAAATCTCGAACGGATAAGATCCCATAACAAAAGGAAGAAGCTTATGATTAACATCCACCAAGGGAGTACTTCTACGCTCAAGGTAGTACTGCGGGGTGAATCCTGTTTTTGGAATACGTCCTGCACAAAAACCCGGTAGTAATCTGTTTGAGAAGAAGGAAGAGATATTGAATAATTTCCCTGTGAGTCAGATTTTGCAATAATCTTTGGGAGCGAGATAGCATGCGCTCCTTTTACCATAGAAAATCTTGGAGGTCTGTTTTGATCTATAAAGAATGAAAGATTAACGTCTGTGTTGGGAACTGTTTGTCCTGATAAAATTATTTGATCGCCACTAAAATACTCAGCTCTATTTAAATGCACGGTCGGAGGTAATAAAACCGGTCCAATTCTTACATTTCTATCGCGGGGAAATGGTGGAATACAAAGAGTGTGAGATGTTCTTCCCAGCTGGTCCTGAGAATAAAGGCAAGGTTCTCTGGTCGAAAACGGTGAGAATCTATTATGGAATTCAAAGTAACCTTTGGAATCACTGTAGGTTTGATCAAAAGTACCCACCCCTTCCAAAGTAATCAATGAAGATGGAGAGCTATATCCAAAAAGAAGAAATTCAAAATCGCCTATTGAGACGGAAACTTCAGGCAATGCATTTTTAGAGGTTTGAGCTAGAGCCGGTCTGATGGTGGCAGATAGTACGAAGATTATGAGAAATGCTATCGCAGCGTTTCTTTTAGCCATTTCTTTTCTTTAATTTTCTCTTTAATTCAGAGAGTCCTCTTGAAGATGATTTGTCCCGGGAGTCAGGAAAAGGCGATCTTTCCTTAAAACTTCTACTCATATAATAGAGAATAGCTAATCCCAAAAGAACTATCAAGAAGAGTTTCCAGGGAAAAATAAAAAGCCATTGATCCTTTTCTAAGAGTTGACCATTTTCCCCATACGACAAAGAAATTCGAGCCAGATAGGGCCCTAGGAGAAAATTTTTACCTACCTGTGATTTGTATTCTCGCAGCGCATTGGGAAAAATACTCAATTCCTTGATTGGAGCCGTATCTATTTGATTGCCAAACATATTACTGAGAATTACCTTCCCTTTTGGATCAATATGATAGTCTCCGGCGTTCGTGATAGAAAAGTTCAGCTGAACGGGGCCTGATTCAAGAAATAGGGGAGCTGAAAATGCAGAAATCATCGCGTTTTCTTTTATCTGTCCCATAACCTTAATATTTACGAGAGAAACAATACGGACGGAGATATTAGATGAGCCTTCTCTAGATCCAAGGGAGGGTTGAAAGAAGATAGCCACATAGTGACCTCCTGCCACTGCGTCCGGGGGTACGGCTATGGCCAGGTTCATCGTAGAACTTTTCTGAGGCTCGATAATCGTCTCGGCTTCAGGCAAATGGATCCATGATTGCGCAGAGCGTTCGGAATATGGACTTTTTTCCAATAGAAGCGGAGTTCCGTCTGCCTCTCTAACTATGAAGTCTAAAACTCCAAAGTTTCCGGATATCGCCTCTTTTCCCTTATTAAAGACAGTGACCTCCAAATTTTTTCGTTGAGATCTTTCCAATAAAACCTCTTGTTTTACAGGAGAAATAGAAAGGGGGACTGTCTGCTGAGCATAGGTTTGCTCTGCGAGCATTAACAGTATAACGATTATAAAAATGGTCTTTTTCATATTAAAATTTAGGGGAAGCGGTATATAACAAATGATTTGTATAGTAGCCTGCGGGTTGAATATCTGAGATTCCTATTCTATAACAGACGTGAGCTGATGAGCCTACAGTCGGAGAGTCTCCGCTAAGAATTGCGATCTCTAATTCACCCGCTTCTTTATCCGGGAACTGTCTGGCGTTAAAACCCCCTCCCTCATTAAAACTAAACGCGGCGGCATTGCCAACAATATTTTGAAGTGAAAATCCAAAACCTGTTTTTTTGGGATTTAACCATTCCGAAGACATCCTATCCGTACATTTATCATCGTCACAGGTTGTATCGGGGATACAGCCATGAAGAGGATTGGGAAGAGCGCCGTTGCATGTCGAATTACTTCTTTTGAGCTGATTGTCTTCTGAAACAGTTACTACGTAACCATCGTTTATATTAGTAGAAACCGTAAGGAGGTGGGCAGCATTCTTAAAAACGAACGGTTTTGTGATATTGCCCCATGGTACGGAAGAAGCGGTGGTAGCGGTATCGGTAGTCGAATTACAAATCTTAGTGGATGAGGGTACTCCCGAGAGATCAAAGGAGAAGGTTTCTCCCACCGTCGCTGCAATTGATACGGATGAAACAATTGCGACTCTGACATCCAGCTGATCAAGTTTGCTGCCTGCACCATCCCGGCTTCTTATATGTAATGTATATATATCAGCTTTTCCGCCGGTACTTGGTGTAGTTAGTGGGGCGGGATTTATCATCTTCTTTGAAGTATCCCCCAGAGTTACGGTAATTGTTGAATTTGCCCCGCAGGAATCCGTAACACGGTAGATGCGTATAGTATGGTCGGAGGTGGCAGTGCCCTCAGTTATAGTCCCTACGCCCCAGTTATTAGCACAGCCTACGCTAGAGACGGCAATATTGGCGGAAGAGAGATTGTTCAGGTCAAATCCTCCGGCAGGCGTAGTGCTTGCTCTATCTGCAATGCCGTCATTAGTCTGGCCGGTCGCATCTACAGAGGGGATCGTGATAATAATTTCTCCATCCGCAGGAACCGCTTTGGTTGTGGTAAATGCAATAGTGTGAATCGACTGTTCCGACGGTCTTGGATTTTCCAAAGTATCAGAGCCGGAAATAAAATTGGCAGAAAAGGAATACTTGACGGAAAATAAGACTAGAAAAAAAACGGCAAAAGGAAATACAAACTTTAACATTCTCTTTTCATTAAATATGATTTACTGATTTGATGCAAGACGCAAAGAACGTGCAATTTAAAAATACTATTGACAAAGAAATGCCCGTTTGTTACATTTTCCCTTGCAATGGGAGTGAAAGAGAGACGAACGAAAATATTACTGCTTTTATTCTTACTTTCAGACATTGATTTGGCTCCGGTAACAGTTGATGAAAAGGTTCAGCAGATTTTTGATTTATCTTTAAATCAAAAAACCAAGTCCACTCTTACCGCAATGATAAGGGAGGGAGTAATTTTGAAGACCTCGCAGGATGAACCCGCCCATGTATATTGCCTTACAGAAAAAGGAGTAGACAGTCTTGTATTACATTTTCCCTTTTTTAGATTCTTGAGAAGGGAGTGGGATGGAAAGTGGAGGATTCTCTCTTATGAAATTCCGGAACAAAGACGTGAACTTAGAGACAGGTTGAGGCGTGAGGTTGCAGGGTGGGGACTTGGGCCGTGGCACAGGTCTTTCTGGGTTACGCCGCATCCGATTATCGAAAATCTCAAGCAGCTGGTGACAGGTAAAGAAGAAGAAAAATACGTTCAGGCTTTTGAATCAGATCATAGCTTTGGAGATGAGGGAGTTCTTATAGAGAAAGTATGGGGTACAACAATGTTGGATAAAAAGTACCGAGAACTGTTTAAACAGTGGCACGTGACTTTGTCCCAAGACCAAGAAAAAACAGAGAAATTAAAAAGAGTAGTGGGAGATTATGTTGCAATTTTAAGACAAGATCCGGGGTTGCCTAAAAAATTGATGGGTGATAATTGGATTGGCTTTGAAGCTTTTAACATCTTTAAGGAAATCCGCAACATTCTCCTCTCCTGAGCTAATTAAATCGAAAAATTACATCTCCTTCTTTATCCGTCCGTCGAATTTCAACCTTATTATCTTTTAGCATATTAATAATACTTTCGGAGGGATGCCCATAACTATTTTTTCCCACGCTGATAACAATCACATCAGGTCCAGCTTTATCAAGAAGTAATTTTGTCAGTCCATTTTTTGATCCATGATGAGGCGCCTTAAGAATGCTTACTTCTTCGATTAGATTAATGAACAATTTTTGTTGAATGGGAAGAATATCTCCGGTGAAAAGCAATTTTGCATCTAAAATTGAAAATAAAATAATCTGAGAATAACTATTTGGATCCAAATGGGGGTTATTAATAACATATGATTCAGTAGGCCAAAGAAACTGAGCCGTTGAACTTTCCGAAAAGACAACTTTTGCTCCTGAATATAAAAAAATCACTTGAGTAGAATTTTGTGCTAATTTTTCAAGAAGGCTTTTAAATGATTGCGCTTCAGATTGAGCGTAAGACATTACGAACGTTTCTATTTCGTATCTCTCTAATACCTCGGAAAATCCTCCATAATGATCTTTTTGTGGGTGGGATAGAAATGCGAATTCAACCTTTTTATCATAAAAAGGCATGTACTTACCCAGACATGAAAGAATTTTATTTCCCGGACCGGCGTCTATCAAAATATCTATCCTACTTTCAATTCTCATATATGCTCCGTCTCCCTGCCCGACATCGCAAAACACTACGATAGTTTCTGATTTAAAGTGCTTCCAGACTCCCGTAATAACTAAAACCGACAATACACACAGAGCAATTATTCCACTAAAGCGAAGAGGGATTGCTTCCTGTTCCATGCCTAAAAAGAAATTGACGCAAAAGGGATAAGGGCAAGAATTTCAATAACAGAAAGCATATAACTGAGAAGTCCATATGTAATATAAGCAGGGACGATTCCCAAAAAGAAATTTATACTTCCCAAAATACATGCCAAGAACCCAAAGATCATGATAGGAGCTATTATCCAGGCAACCAGAATGTTTGCTAGAGGCGAGATAATCGAAATTTGGCGGAAGTAGATAAAAATAAGCGGAGCAGTAAAAGCCTGAGCAGATAAAGAAAGACGCAATTCCGGCCCAATAGTACGGTTAAGCAAGCCATTTCCGGGTTTTGAATTTGCAAATAAAATAAGGCCGAGAGTGGCAGCATAGGAAAGTTGAAACGATATGGAGGAGATCCAGTCAGGCACGAAGAGAAGAGTGATAAAAAACGATACAAAAAGGATGTAAAGTGGTATGGTTTTTCTTCCCAGTATAATTGCGAGAAGCGAAAGGATTCCCATGAGCCCTGCCCGGATTATGGGCGGTTTTGGTCCGACAAAAAGAATAAAGAGGACGATGCTTACGATGACGATAAAAACTGAAAAAAACTTAGGAAGATTTTTTGTGAAAAGTCCAATAATTGAGGCCAGAATTGTTATGTTCATACCGGACAAGACAACGATATGAAGTAATCCAACTACCTTCATCTGTTCATAGAGTTCTCTTGTGGTTTGTAGTGAAATACCAAACAAGATGCCATTTAAAAGACTCGCATGAGGTTCTGGTAAATACTGATTTATTATTGACGTGAAAAGATCAGGAGAGGGCATTAGTTTATAGTTACAAGATCTTTAATTTTTTCATAAATAGATTTGCTCACGATATTCCTTTCAGATAATTCTTCAACTGTCGTATATGGCCTACCTGAGATAATTTTTCCGACCGTAACTTTCCCCACAGAGGGAAGTTCCTCCAACTCTGCCTCAGAAGCACTATTAATATCCGTGAGAGTCTCAGAAGTTGAGGATACATCTGCACTAACAGATGTGGTTGTTGTAGTATATAAGCCACTTAATATTTCCCATTGCGAAGGAACATAAATTTTTTCCTGGTCGGCGAGAATTCCGGCTTGATTGAAATTTCTAAAGAAAAAAAATAAGTCTGCTTCCTCAGAAAGTCCGCCGCTTGATTTAAGAGCATCTATAAGCCGGGCATTTTGCTTTAATTTATAGACCCCGGGATTTGTTACTGCGCCTTCAATATCGATCACTATGGGAGGAGAAGTTTCTTTAGGGCTTTCGACGATAACCCTGGGTTTTATTTCAGCCGCTTTTCTTTCCGTAAAAAACAATCCGATTGAAATACAGGTTATAACAAAGGCAACGCTTAATAAACCTGCTTCTATTTTATAGTTCTTGACATGTTCAGTGAAGTTATGAAAACGTTCCATATTTTACGCTTTAAACTACTGATTCCGCCTAATACCTTCAACGGAGTATAGGCAACAAGACATCTTGTGCTATAGTGAAAGTATGCCGAAAGAGCTTGCTCACGGAGTCATTTTAGTAGTTGTTGTTGCTCTTGCATTTTTATTTCCTCAGACTGCTCTTGCAACATATGATCTTCAACTTTACGCTCTTCTTTTTATAGTTCTTTTTGCAGGAAAGCGCTTTTTGAAGAGAGGTAAGCTACTTGATGCTGTAATCTTTACCTTTGTTATTTTGTCTTTAGTTAATACGACAGGCGGCGCACTTTCACCATATTTTTTCCTCATGTATTTTCTTCTTTTTTCAGTGTCTCTATTACTAGAGCCTGTTGTGTCAATACCGTTAACTCTGGCGACCGTAATTTTTTTCTTTGTTTTTTTTCCGGAAAAGTCAGGTCTTCAAGGAATGCTACCAATATTTTCACTGGCGTTTCTCATGCCATTTTCTCTTTTTATGGGAAAAGAATATGAAAAGAACACGACTCTTAAGAAAAAAAACCAGACCTTGCAGCAAGACACCTTTTTATTTCTCTCATTGATGGTAAAAAATCATCTCAAGACAATTAAAAACTCTGTCGAAAATTTCATGGGGGATCACGATCTGCATGATATTAAGAAGGCGACTAATGATATGGAGCGTCTTATAGAGAAGTTTGAAAAACAAGAGGATGTCAGAGATGAGACTTAAAATTATAATTTTTCTATTCTTTCTAGTGGTCCTTGGAAAACCAGTAGGGGCTGATAATTACGAATCAGAACGCTACCGGATACAGTATGGAGCTATAAATATCGGCGGAGAAAATCAAACCTCTTCGGGAGGATATAACCTATCAGTATCTCTGGGGCAAAATGCAGCAGGTGAATTTCAATCCTCCGGGTATGTGGTAAAAGCAGGCTTTCAATATCTTCATTCGATCATTCCATTCCGCTTCACCATCTCAAACACCAATATGAACTTTGGGACCCTGGTACCTCAAGTGGCGGCAACGCAGCAGGCAATTCTAACGGTATCTTTCGGAGGTGCGGGAGCCTATCAGGTAACGGCACAGGAAGAGACTCCGCTTAAGACTTTGGCGTCTGTTACTATTCCCGACACTACCTGCGACAATGAATCTAATCCCTGTACTGAGACCGATGCAAAACAATGGCAGAGACCGACTGCCTATGGATTTGGTTTTAATATGACGGGAGACGATACTCCTTCTGATTTTCAAGACTCCGGCTACTACCGGCCATTTCCAGATCTTTTCTCCAAAGAAACCCCCGAGACGGTCATGACAAGCGCAAATGTGGGCAAAAACAGACAGTCAACAGTCACCTTTAAAGTTAACATCTCTCCTCTTCAGGCAGCAGGGAGTTATCAAACCATGGTAAAGTTTGTCGCAACGCCAAGTTATTAGTATGAAAAAAACATTGATCTTTTTGGTTATCTGCTTTCTTATTATCTTTCCCGTTGTTGTGAATGCTCAGCAACTTTCACTCTCAATTACACCGCCCCTTTTAGAACTTGCAATTAAGCCCGGAAAGTCGGTCCTTATCGCCTATACGATAGGGAATTACGGCGACCCCACGGCTCTGCGCGCCAAAGTTCTTCCGTTTCGGCCTAAGGACAACCAAGGAAACATCGTAATTGAAAATGATTTTTCAGGTCCCGTGCGTTTTTCACTTGATAACGCAGATATACAGATGGACCAGCCTTTTTTTGCAAAGTCACGCGATTCAAAGCAGCTGCTTTTGAGAATCCGTATCCCCGAGGGAGCGCCGGACGGGGACTATTATTACACTCTCCTTGTAGAATCCCAGCCTTCACCCGGAACAGAGGGAGTAAGCTCATCACAGGCTCAGGGAACTATTGGTTCAAATATCCTAGTTACGGTAACGAACTCCGGTAGAGTTGATATCAAAGGAAAAGTTTCACGCTTCGAGGCTCTTAAAGGCTTCACTCTTAATTTTTTCGGGAAAAAAATTAAATTTTTTGACAGCACTGATAAAATACCTGTGGTTTTAGAAGTGGAAAATGAAGGTAAGAATGCAATTAAACCGGACGGGGAGATAACATTAAGCGGAAGTTTTGGCGAGCAGGCAAAATATACTTTATTATCACAGAATATTCTGGCCGGTAGTAAGAGAATTCTTAATGCTACCCCTTCAGCCGAACTTAGAAAACCGATAAAAGAACCCGTTTCCGTAGTCCTTTCGGGTTTCTTCCTGGGCAACTACAAACTTTCAACCAACATAGGTTTTGGAGAAGGGGCTCCTAATATTTTTTCTCAAACCTCATTTATAGCATTGCCTATAAAATTCATAGCAGGATTTATTATTACAATACTACTTACCTCCTACATCATCAAGAAACTGAAGAAATAAGAGAGTCTTTCTGATACAATGAGTTTCCATGACAGATATAAAAACCGTTAAGCCCGGATTTTTTGGAGACATCGTTGAGGAGATGAAAAAGGTAAGTTGGCCTTCCCGTCAGCAGACCATTCGTCTGACGGTTATTGTAATTACAATCTCCTTGATTATAGGAATATATATTGGTACAATAGATATTCTACTTACTAAAGTGCTTGAGCTATTGACCCGAACACGATAAAGGTAGGTACTTATATGGACACAAACACACCCCCTGAGGATGCAAAACCTCAGGAAGAAAAAAAAGAAACTGTTGAAGCCGCAGTTCAGGAACCGGTCGCAGAACCGGTGAAAGAACCAGTGGAAAAAGCTCCACAGCCTGAGGAAAAGGTTGAAGTTGCGCAGCAAGTCACTGATCAACCATCTGATGCCGTCCAAGAATCTGAAGAACCGGTTCAAACTCCACTGGCCGTATCAGGAGAACCGCTTTCCACGACCACCAACCCCAACGCCAAATGGTATGTAATCCACGTTAAGACCGGTTACGAAGCAAGAGTAAAAAAGGCCCTGCAGCAACGTATCGTAAGTCTTGGTGTAGAAGATAGAATTTTCGACATCATTATTCCCATGAGGGAGATTGTTGCCGTGAAAAAAGGTAAAAAATCAAAAGTACAGGAAAAAGTCTTCCCGGGATACGTTCTTATCAAAATGGTGCTGGATGATGATTCATGGCTTGTGGTGCGAACTACAGAAGGAGTTACGGGTTTTGTAGGAGCAGGTCTTAAGCCCACTCCAATTTCAGAAAAAGAAGTAGAAGCAATTATCCAATTCGTTCAGCAAGAACAGCCGAAATTTAAGACCAAATTTTCTGTTGGAGAGGCAGTTAAGATCATCGAAGGCCCTTTTGCAGATTTCTTGGGTACTATTGAGGCGATCGACGACGAACGGGGCAAGGTTCGAGTGCTTATCTCAATTTTTGACCGTGAAACACCAGTCGAATTAGATTTTTTACAAGTAGCAAAACTCTAATATGGCAAAGAAAGTAAAGACAATATTAAAGCTCAATCTTCCTGCAGGAGAGGCCACGCCCGCACCACCTGTCGGTCCTGTATTGGGGCAACATGGAGTACCCATCATGGAATTTATCAAAGAATATAACGCCCGCACCTCAAAATTAAAAGGAAAAGTAATCCCCGCGGTTGTTACAGTGTTCGAAGATAGGACCTTTACCTTTATCACAAAATTACCCCCTGTAGCAGCAATGATTAAGCAGCATGTTGGTCTTCAGAAAGGTTCCGGTAATCCAAACACAGAAAAAGTAGGAAAATTAACAGTAGCTCAGATTGAGGAAATCGCGAAGGAAAAGCTTGCGGATCTCAACACGGACGACTTATCTGCTGCCATGAATGTCGTGCGGGGAACCGCTCGGTCAATGGGAGTTGATACGGAAAAATAAACTATGGGAAAAGTACGTACACGAATAATAGGTCTTGAAGACGTTGAAA
>CAYGGJ010000022.1:0-6003 GCA_964349415.1 uncultured Gammaproteobacteria bacterium
GTTGGTTTTTTTAAGGTTTTTGAGACAACATATTTTGTAATTTTGTTTACTTGAGGCCACGTCTCTGTGTGCTCTGGCCAATATCCCGCCCAGATGTCATATGTTTTGCGTCCAAGAAGCAGGTCGTATTTTCTTTTCATCTGTTTATTCATTTCTCTCCCCGATACTTCATCAAAGTAGGGAAAAGTCCATCCTCCATATTTGAAACCTCCCGAAGTATCTTCCTTTGGACCACCTGGGGCTTGCATAACGCCGTCGAGGGAAATAAATTCAAGAACAATTATTTTCCTCATATAGAATCTCCTTTATCTTACTGCTTTTTTTACGAGAGCGACAATCTTTTTTTCTTCGACAGGAGTTAACTTTTGCAGTGCAAAGGTGGTCGGCCACATGTCGTCTTCATCAAGCTTCGCGGCATCGTTGAAACCTAATGTGGAGTACCTCGCTTTGAACTTATCGGCATTTTGGAAAAAACAAACAACCTTTCCATCCTTATTTGCATACGCAGGCATTCCATACCAAGTCTTAGGAGAAAGAGTTGGTGCGTTGGCTTTGATGAGTGCATGAAGCCGTTTGCCCATGGCATGATCCGGTTCCGGCATCTTGGCAAGAGCTTTGAGGACGTCACTTTCTCCTTGAGCTTTATTTTTGTTTGACCGTGCTTCCGCCATCAGCTCTTTAGCGCGCTCCTTCATCGCCGCCCGCTCAAAGTCCGAGAATCCCTTCGGCGTCTTTTTCATAAAAAATATTATATCACGAAGAAAAATTTGGCTCCGAGGAATGGATGATGTTAGAAACTGTTACAACCTTGGAATTTAAAGGAGAAAAGTTATCTAGGAGTGGCGCACTTGTACAATCTTTGAAATCTACTGTCTTCAACAACTCTACCGCAGCTTTTTCCTGAGTGACATCTGCACAGCTGGTATTCATAGTCACTTCCACCTGATACTTTCGCTGTTCGGCGACATATCTCGCCTGATTTACAAAGCGGAACTCTTCTTGCTGCATCTGACCCTGTAGTTTTACTTTTTTGAAGAGCGAAAACAGAGATTAGAATTGCAATGACGGCAAGTATGATTCCCAGAAGAACAAGGGGATTAGATTTTTTTGAAGAAGATGACTTTCTTTTAGCCATTACCTAATTTATATAGGTCGCTATTTAGTTTGTCAATAGGCAAAAAAAACGTGGCTCGCCTTGGTTGACGAGGTCAGAACTTATTTTAAGAACTTGAATGTTGTGAGCATTTGATTAAATATGGAGACATATTTAATTTCTGATGGATATGAAAGTAGTCCGCTATATGGATTCAGCCAAACATCAATATAACTAGTGTTATCTTTCGTAAAGAAAACATGTAGAACTCCGCCCATTGAAGGAATCGTATTAGATCTGTATACCTTGTATGAAGCCACTTCCCCCTCGGAAAACTCAACAAAACTTTTATCTTCTAGGTAGCCTAATGCAATTTCTTTTAATGGCTTCTTCTCAGGATTCTTATATTTTGTAAAATTGACGTGATAGACAATGGGTTCGGGACCCTCTCCAAATTTTTCGTTGGAAACAAGGGAGATAATTGTCGAGTCTTCTTGAACGCTCGGCTTAACTTCTTTCCAATTCTCTGGGTATTTTATAGAAAAACCGTACTGGTCAGATGAATAGGTTTTCCAATTAGACATTTCATCTTTAGGAATTGCCCGAGTTTCAGAAGGGGCGGGATTAGTTTTTTTCGTTTCTTTTTGACCTAGTGTAGTCTTAGTCTGCTTGTTAACAAAATAATAGGTAGCCAAGGACGATAAAGTAGCGATTAGTAACCCTCCTAGTATGAAAAGCAGTATTCTAAGGAAAAGGTTTGTATTATTAGTCGGAGTTTGTGAAGTTTGAACTGGATCCATCACTTCAAGAGTACCAGAAAAAAAGACTCGATGTCAATTTGGCTCCCCTTGGTTGACGCATTCAGAAACAGGGAACTTGAGTTTGAATACGACCATAACATGCTGAAGAACTTCAACTTGCAACTTTGATAGACTTAAACTATGCGATCTTGGAAGTCATATAAGTATAAAAATCTTACATTTCTTTTTTTAAGCTTGCTGCTTGCTATATACCTTTTTAGAAATGAGACCTTTCACTCATATCTTCTTCACTTAGGAAACCTCGGGTATATAGGAGCCTTTATTGGGGGTATTTTATTTGTTTCAACTTTTACCGTTGCCACAGCCACTTTAATTCTTTTAGTTTTAGCAGAAGGTTTGAACCCTGTTGAAATTGGGCTTGTTGCTGGAGCAGGTGCAGTTATTGGGGACGTGTTGATCTTTCACTTTATTAAGGATGGTCTTTCGGGTGAAGTAAGGTCTCTTTATAATCAAGTAAGTGGTCGTCATTTAACAAAAGTTATTCACTCAAGATACTTTAGTTGGACATTCCCCGTCATAGGAGCACTTCTTATTGCTTCACCTCTACCTGACGAGATAGGTATAAGTCTGATGGGTATTTCAAAGATGAAGTTCTCCAATTTCCTAGTACTATCATTTGTACTCAACAGCATTGGCATCTTCATAATAGTAACCGCATCAACGGTTATTAAACCATAGTTTAGACTGTTGTAAGGCTTTAAACTTTACTTGGCTCCCCCGGGTGGACTCGAACCGCCAACCTTGCCCTTAACAGGGGCCTGCTCTGCCAATTGAGCTACAGGGGAATGTGCTTTTTCAAAGACTCTCGTCCTCGATAGCTTTTTAGTTGCCTTTCTCTAATCAAGGCTTCTTTTCTGTTTTCAACCTCTTCTTTATAGATCAAGCTCCACTCGCCGCTAAAACGTGCCGTAAAACTATTCTTGAATCTTTTATCTTTGTGTAAATTTAATCTCTCTTCTAAATACTTTGTTTGTCCAATATAAAGTTTCTTCTTTGCCTTATTGTATAGTACATAAACAAAATACATATTCTTCGCCTGCTCTGCCTCCGCCAGCTGGCGGATGGCTACAGGGGAAGTATCCTATTTTACCAAAAAGATTGATCTTCTTGTTCTGACCTTCTTGGTATAATCTGGGCATGAAGAAAGTAAAAAAGTTTTTTCGGGAAAATTCGCTAACTATAGTTATGCTCGGATTGTTCGTACTTTTCCTTGTTGGACTAAGTATCTCCGGTAGCTCCAGTTACAACGAGGAGCAAAAAGATCACGGGGAAAAAACAATTACATATCAAGAATACTTAACTACTGCGCATTTCCAGGAAGCAATTTTTGAAAACTGGGAAAGTGAATTTTTGCAGATGTGGGCTTTTGTAATTTTAACAGTTTTTTTAAGACAAAAGGGCTCATCAGACTCTAAAAAACTTAGAGGAAAAGAGGACGTCGATACATATTCAAAATATTCCCTTCTTCGTAGTAATACACTGAGAAAAAAAGTCAGAGCTCTAGGTCATGCGCTATATTCTCATTCCCTTGGTCTTGCACTATTGCTTCTTTTTATAGTCTCGTTTGTCTTTCATGCGATCTCCGGTACACAAGTCTTTAATGAGGAGGCGATTGTCCACGGTTCAAAAACTGTTACGGTAGTGGAATACGTACAAGATCCGCAATTTTGGTTTGAATCTTTTCAAAATTGGCAAAGTGAGTTCTTGGCGGTCGGAGCGCTTACTGTGCTTTCAATTTACTTACGTGAGCGGGGCTCTCCCGAATCTAAACCTGTAGGCAAATCCCATAAGCAAACTGGAAAGTAGCGGGCTATAAATCTCAAACGATTAAACATCCCAACAATTTTTCTCTCGTGTATAATGTCCCTCAATGAGTGTCGCTGTGGAAAGGAGTACTCCAAAACCTGATGAAATGACAGGCGCTCAAAATTTTGTCCAACTTTTTGACACTCCTCAATTCAGTTATTTGCGTACAAGTAGAGTAGAAATAGATATCTACCGCTCGGTTGCATTAGGCCGATCTCCACAAATAGGAATACTTGTCGTCGAACCTGGACGCAAAGGTCTGAAGCTTGAGTACCAACCTGGGTCTGAAGAAGAGCCGAGTACTTCGTGGGGGGCAGAAATTAGCCATAATGGTTTTATTCATGGGGTACGCAATATCGGGCGGCAAACTCTTGGCGAGATCTTGGGCTTCCTAGTTGATACGGAAGCAGAACCAGACAAACCAAAGTTTCAAAGACTTGCGGTAGATTTAGAAACTATGGAAACCGTCAGCTTCATTCATGCTGAAAGAGTTCAGGCCTTTCCTAAAACGGGAGTGTGAGATGGGTGGAGGTATCTTTAGGCGCCTCAAAATATTTTTTCCAGTCTACGATAATCGGCACTTTCTGCACATCCTGTAAATAAAAAATCTTGTTATTCTGTACTCCATAATCAAAAAGTTCTTTGGTCAACATGACATCATCCGTACAATACTTTATCAGCTCGTCCCATTTACCTTCTCGGTAATAATTTATCGCAAGGAGACCGTGTCCGGTCTTTCCCTTTCCCAAAGTAGCTTTCAAAATATCATGCAGTGCTCTCCTGCTCCCAATCTTTTCTCTGATCTCCTCCAGTATGTCCATGACCGGAAGTTTTTTTAAATCTCCGGGATAATACGGTTGGAGTACTGTCATGTCGAAATGATTGATGTTGAATCCTATGATGTATGAGGCGTTTTCCAAAATTCTGAATAGCTCCTGCAGTTCGTTTTCTTTAAAGGCCATTACCTTCTCGGTTGAGTACTGATAAACTCCTGCCAATGAAATCCCTAGTTTAGAAGCATCAGGACTCTCACGAAAAGATTTTTTTGTCTCAATATCTAAAATGACGGGAAGTTTTCTCATAAGATTTACATAAATATACTGGACAGGTGCTTAAACTCAAACGTTTAAATACAACAATGAAGTCAGTTTACTTTAGACCGATGAGTTTCTTCTTTGAAAATCTCCATCTCCACCGATGAATCTACTTTAATCTCTTCGATTGGTTTTAACTTAACATTGCTTAGTTTTTCCTGAAATTGTTCGTAAAGATTTTCTAAAAACTGAAAAAAGATCTGTTTCTGTTTTTGGGTAAGTCGATCCTTCTGAGTTTTGAAAAATTCATCAAGTTTTCCCAGATTCCATAAGGCTTCTATGAGATTTACGTCTGAAAGATTTAAAAGTGAAACGTCGCCTTGAAGTGGTCTTATTTTAAAATGCATCATCTGCACTTCGTCGTACATTTTGTCTGCCGCAGGCTTCTTCTCGAGGATATTCTTCTGAAATTCAGCTAAAACATTGAGTACGTCAATGTCCTTTTTCTTCCTCATGCTCTATAATTATGGAATGCTCCGGAAGAAATTGCAAGAGGATCAGCTCACCGCGCTAAAAGGCAAGGATTCCAAGCGTTTGGCAGTACTCCGCTTCGTAATCGCTCAGATTAAAAATAAAGAGATTGAGAAAAAGGAAGAGTTGAGCGAAGAGGAAGTAGTCGCAACTCTCCAGAAATTTAAAAAAGAACTTCAGGAAACTATAGACGCTGCAGAAAAAGGCGGCAGAACAGAACTGATTGCAGAAAATAAAGAACAGTTGGAAATAGTCGCCTCTTATCTACCCAAAGAGCTTTCTGATGAGGAACTTGAAAAAGAGATCGACAGACTGATCGCAGAAAATCAAGAAGTAATAAAGGCCAACCCTAAGGCGATAATAGGCGTCGTCATGAAAGAGCTCCGCACCAAAGCCTCTCCTTCCCGCATTATGCAAGTTTTGCAGAACAAAACTTCTGAATAGCATTTTGGGGCCAGCATTCAGCATTTCGGCTTAGATCCTATATGCTAAATGCCATAAGCTTAATACTGTTTTATACTTAGATTATGGAGCGGGTTCGTAAAATCTTTCTTTTTATAGTTGTTCTATTTTTATTTTTTTCTTTGAGCAAAAACATTTTTGATTATCAAAAAACTCTAAGCTTCTATGAAAGCTTCAAGAAAGATTACGAGGAAGAAAAGAAGAGCAATATTACTCTCAAAACCGAGATCCTTAAAAATAACGACCCCAATGAGCT
>CAYGGJ010000022.1:6103-13294 GCA_964349415.1 uncultured Gammaproteobacteria bacterium
TTTACGGGGTAGTGTACGGTTGCACAGAAGGCTCATAATCTTCTAGACCAGGTTCAACTCCTGGCCCCGTAACCAAAATTATGTCTAGCGATCAATTGATCTCTATCATCGTCCCTGCTTTTAACGAGGAAAAAAATATATCTCCTCTGGTAAAACGACTTATTCCAACTCTTAAAGACTACCGCTACGAAATCGTGTTTGTCGATGATGGATCTACAGACGGCACGGTTTCAGAGATAAAAAAACTCACAAAAAGAAATCCTGCTGTTAAATTAATATCTTTCTATAGGAACTTCGGCCATCAAATGGCCTTATCCGCTGGCTATCAGATAGCACAGGGTGATTGCATAATCAGTCTTGACGCAGACTTGCAAGACCCTCCTGAAATAATTTCTCAGATGATTGAAAAATGGAAAAAAGGTGCAATGGTGGTCTATGCAAAAAGAAATACAAGAGAGGTTGACGGACCTGTTAAGAAATGGACCGCTGTGGTTTTTTATAAATTTGTAAACTTTTTATCAGATACTCCCATCCCTGAGGATGTGGGAGACTTCCGTCTTATTGATAGAAAAGTAGCTGATAATCTAAACCACCTATCCGAGCAGTCTCTGTTTTGGAGAGGTTTAGTCGCCTGGGGAGGGTATCCTTCGGAATTCGTCTACTTTCAACGCCAGAAACGCAATTCGGGAACCACCCATTACACTCTCGGCAAGATGATAAATTTTGCGATGGAGGGAATTACGGCCTTTTCAATCAAGCCACTACGATTGGCCACACTTTTAGGTTTCGTTTCGGCAACTATCGGGTTTTTGGGAATAATTTATGCTATTTTAGGAAAAATTTTCCTCCCGGCCTACTGGGTCACCGGATGGGCTGCTCTTTTTGTAGGAATCATGTTCTTGGGTGGAGTACAGCTTATTACCATAGGAATTATCGGAGAGTACATTGCCAATATCTATAAGGAGGTTCAAAATAGACCGCGCTACCTTATAAAAGAGAAGGTTAATGTATGAAAATAGTCGGAGTAATCTTACTCGCAATAGGAATCGCCCTTCTTTCCTTTGTTGGATATTCGTATATTAAAGAAGTAAGCAAGCTTCGTTCACCGATACCCGAAGACCGCGGCGTCAAAGTAATCTTTGTAACCCCTACTAAATAGTTTTATTTGCCGATCCGAAATTGAAAAATCTCTCCATATCCTCCTAGGAAGAGGAGATCAATAGTCTTCAGAATAAGAAAAGCACAAATAAAAAGTATGAAGCCAACGATAGCATACTTTAATATCGACTGTGCTTTTTTAACTTTTTCAGGATTTCCAAACGAGGTAAGATAGGTGAAAGAACCTACGACAAACATGAGAAACAATACGACAATCACCAGCGACGACAAAAAAATAAGCACTCTCTCAAATATTATTTCCGCACATTTTAGGGTTGGAGCACCGGTAAGGTCGGTTGTTGAGATACCTCCCATGCAGTTTTGCCACGTGGTTTCCGCGGCATGAACGAGGAACATTATTGAATAAGATTGGGGACAGTAATGTCACATGACAACCCTACGCAGATCTTTTGATTAAAGACTACCTGCTCAAGGGTTACCATAATTGCAAGTACTGCAACAATAAGAATCAGTCCGACTATAGCAGCCTGAATTTTGTCACGGGCTTTTTCGACATTCTCTTTCTGACCTCCCGAGGTAACCCATGAAAAGGCTCCCAGTAGAAGGTATAAGAGTGCAGCCAAACCGGCGGCAACAAAGAAAAATCGGATTATAAAGGTAAGGAGTGTTGAAAGTGTGGGAACCGGAAATCCAAGATTTACTACCTGGATACTGGATCGATTTTGTGCCAAAACAGGAGCTACAAAGAAAAACTGAGATAGAGAGAATAACGCTCTCTTAAGGAACTTCATGAGCTTTATTATAGAATGGCGGTTTTACCTTTGTCAATAGATCTTTCTGCAGTTTTTCTTAAGTTTCTGTGGCTCTATACTGGAGCGCCTCGGCAACCGCATTTTTAGTTATTTTACTCTCCTGGTTGAGATCTGAAATGGTTTGTGCAATTTTAATAATTTTGAAGTAAGAACGGGCTGATAATGAAAAACGTGATATCGCTTCCTTGAGTAGCTCAACAGCGTCGGTTTCGAGACTGCAAAGTTTTTTTATATCCACCGGCTTCATCTGACCATTTGCCGAGATTGATAACTCTTTAAAGCGGGTTATTTGCTTTTTTCTTGCGTTGGCTACACGCAAACGGACCTCTCTACTTGATTCACTTTCGCGCCCATCAATCAGCCTATCTTTATCCACCGGTGGAACCATAATATGAAGATCAATTCTATCCAACAAAGGACCTGATAGTTTCTTCTTATATCCCATAATCGCCCCGGGCATACAACGGCAGGCTCTTTTTGGATGACCTAAGTAACCGCAAGGGCAAGGGTTGGATGCTGCGATAAGAAGGAAGCGCGAAGGAAATAATAATGTTCCCGCAGCCCTTGAGATCCGCACTTCCCCGTCTTCAAGAGGCTGTCTTAGAGATTCGATGACAGAACGGGGGAATTCAGGAAGTTCGTCGAGAAACAAGACGCCGTTGTGGGCCAGAGATACTTCTCCGGGAGAAGGCTTGCTTCCCCCGCCGATTAAACCGATACGGGAAGTGGTATGGTGGGGATTTCTGAAAGGTCTTTGTATGATATTGCTTGCATGGATAAGAAAACCTGCTATAGAATGTATTTTCAAAACCTCTAACATTTCTTTTTTCTCCATTGGAGGTACGATTGAGGTAAACGCACGAGACAGCATGGTTTTTCCTGCGCCGGGAGGGCCGGTCAGATGAAGATTGTGAAATCCGGCTGCCGCTATCTCGAGCGCTCTTTTAGCTTGCTCTTGACCCTTGACATCCTTAAAGTCAAATTCAGCATCATACTGCTCTTTAAATCCGTCTTTGTTTACAAAAGACGGAATTTGTTTTTCCTTATTAAGATGGAGGATAATATCCGAAAGATGTGTGACCGGAAAAATATCTACGCCTTCTATCAAAGATGCTTCGTTTACATTCTCAATAGGCACAAAAAACTGTCTCAGATGACTTTTTTTGGCAAGATGAGCAAGTGAAATTGCTCCGGGCACTCCTCTTACTTTTCCTTCAAGGGAAAGTTCACCGGTAAAAAGACTGTACAAAAGCTCTTCGGTTTTAATCATTCCGGATGAGGCCAGAATTCCCACTGCAACCGGCAGATCAAAACTCGCTCCTTCTTTTGGAATATCCGCCGGGGCCAAATTGATAGTGATGCGTGAGTCGGGCATATCAAAGCTATTGTTGGCAAGAGCCGCACGCACCCGTTCTTTGGACTCATCCACTGCTTTTGTAGGAAGTCCGACAATGGTCACCGTAGGAAAGCCGTGGCCTGCGACATCTACCTCCACTTCGATAAGAACTTCTTCCAGTCCGATTGTCGTACCCGAATAAATTTTGGAGAGCATATGGGGATTCTAGAAAACAGAAGATGGGAAGACTACAGACTATCGCCTACAAGACCCTAAGCTTTTTGGGGAATTTGGTAAGGATTTCAGTTCCGCTATCTGTTACGAGAATCGTATCTTCTATTCGCATTCCAAATCTCCCTTCAAAATACACGCCCGGCTCAACCGTAATCGCGTTCCCCGGTTGAATAAGCTGTTGAGAATTGATAGTAATATGGGGATCTTCATGAACTTCCAGACCAACGCCGTGCCCGGTGACATGGGGATGAGAAGGGAGCTTGTCTTTTTCAAGCAACTTCCGACAATACGAGTCTACCGTCTCTCCCGTCATTCCTTTTTTTAGAAATTTAATTGTTTTTATTTGAGTGTCTAAAAGTTTTTCGTGAATATTTCTGATTTCATTTGTTGGAGTCCCAAAAACGAACATCCGTGTTATATCAGAGACATATTCTTTATATTTGGCTCCCATATCTATTAATAGCAACGAATTTTTCTTGATTCTAACATCGCTTGTTCTACTGTCGTGGTGGGGAACCGCAGCGTTTTGGTCTACTGCGACGACAGGTGGATACCATGCGCCGTCAAATCCTTTGTCTTTCATCCAGCGATCAATTCTCAAGGTGATTTCTCTTTCTGTCATTCCAATTTTTAAGACGCGCGCCATCTCCGTGAAGCATTCGTCTGAAATCTTACAGGCTTGTCTTATTGCTGAAATTTCCTCGTTGCTTTTAACAGCTCTCAATTCTTGTATTGGATTTTTAGTATTGGTAAACGTTAGTGTCGGAAGATTTTTTTTGAGAACTTCAAGTTCTGAAACTTTCAGATCGGTACCCTCAATACCAATCGTTTTGATCTTTTCTTTTCTTGCTATATCTAAAATGTAATAAGACAGACGCTTTCCCGGACCAAAATAAAGTGTGTTTGGATAAGAGGGCTTGTAAAGCTTGCCTGTGATTAAATATGTCTTTTTTTGCGTAGCAAATGCGAAAGCTTCACGATCCTCGGGAGAAAGTCCCTTAAATCCTGTTGTATAGAAAATATTGTACGGATTAGAAATCAGAAGCGCGTCGAGTTTATTTTTGACGAGAAGGCTCTGTAGGCTGCCGATTCTTTTTAAAAACATATTTATGAGCTTTATTGATTGCGTTTAGAAATCTTGCAGTTAACATTAACGCAACCTCCGTTAGATAGCCCGGAGGCTCATGACCATATACTGTTTTTGTCAGATCGGGTTGTGGTGGATAATCACGACGACGCAATGGAACCGGGCCTACTGCAACAGTCTTTTCTAAAGTTGTCATTGAGAAAGTATACTACAAGTTTTGACGTATTTAACCGAATGTAAATGCGTAAACTTTTATCCCCGGTGTCTTAAATTCAAGACGGAGAATATGAGATCCTTTCTTGCCGTGCAGATCAATAAGATTGTATAGACGTGGTTCGGTCAGGATAACTTTTCCGTCTTTCACATCGGCACCTGCGTTGGTTGCACTTACATTCTTTCCGTCTAAATACACATTGATCTCATCCTGCGGTGATTTGGGGGTTATAACTAAGAAAACTTTATTGGCTACGAAATTAAATTCCATAACTGTATCTTTTTCAGAAGCACTATACTCATCGTAAATCTCCCAGTTTCCACCGTATGAAAAATAATGATCGGGTTGCCCCTTAGATAAAGTAAATTTTCTTTTTCCATTAGTGAATAGCTCATCCGATGCAAAACGTTCTGCCCGCAAGGATCCGAGGTATGTCTCAGGACTCTGGTAGCCTGTAGGAGTTTCGTCTTTAAGATCCACCATGGGACCTTCCACCTGTTTTCCACCTTCGGCAAGAAGCTCTCGGATATGATGCTCCGTGGTGTCATACTCTCCTTCTCCGAAATGAAAGTACCGGATATTTCCCTCTCTGTCGATAAGATACTTAGCCGGCCAATAATGATTATCAAACGCACGCCATGTCTCATAGTTATTATCCTGTGCAACCGGATAACGAATCTTATATTGTGCGACTGCACCTAATACATTATTTGTATTTTTTTCAAATTCGAATTCCGGCGTATGGACTCCCACTACAACCAGCCCCTGATCTTTATATTTGTCATACCAGGAAGTGACATGAGGAAGAGTGCGGATACAATTTATACAGGTATATGTCCAGAAATCTACCAGTACAACTTTGCCGCCCAGACTTTTCATAGTGGGAGGTTTATCGGTGTTAAGCCATTTTTCAATTCCTGTAAATTCAGGGGCTTTTCCTAGATTAGGAAGCGACTGATCCATAGGATTAAAGACATTATTCCTATTTCCGGAGGAACCATTATTATTGCGCAGTCTGTCCAATTGTTCTTTTACATTTTTGTTACCTTCAAGATCAAAGATGAACTTTGAATATGCCGGGACTGCGTCGAGCAACTTTGCTTGAAGAACTTTATCGTAGTTGGTAAAAATCAAAAGTGCAGTCGCTATCATAATCCCCCCAAAAATCTGCTGAATACGGCCTGTGTATTTTGAGAGCATCCTGCTTTTGGCAAAAACTTTTTGTCCCAGCGTGGCAAAAAGGAATAAGGGAATCCCGACTCCCACAACATATACGAGGGTTACCAGAATTATGTCTGAATTAACGCTTCTTGTGGCGGCGAGTGTGGCAATGGTCGCAAGAATTGGTCCCGCGCAAGGCGTCCAGACGATACCCAGAGCAGATCCTGTCAAAAACCCTCCCCAGAAGCCGTCGCCCTTTGACGAAGGATTTATACCCAGTTTGTTAGAAAGCCTGCTCACCATCCCCTCTACTTTTTGGGAAAGGGCGGGAACAAGAAGAGTTAATCCTAAAAACCCTATTATGATTACTGCAAAAAGTCTTAAGCCGTCCGGATTAAACGGAATTATTTTGACAATATAGGAAAGCGCCAATGTAAAAAAAGCAAAGCTGGTGATTATTCCCAGTGTGATGCCAAAAGGTTTTCTTTTACCCCCTGTTGCTGAAGCCGAAAGAATGATGGGGAGCAAGGGCCAGATGCACGGAGCAAGAATCGTAACAAGTCCTGAAAAAAATGCGAATGTGAGTAAAACTATCATCTTCCCTTTACTACCTTATCAATTTCCATTAAGAAAGTGTCCTTTTCCCATGCATCTTGCGAGCGAAAGACTTCCTGTCCATTTTTAAGAATTACTTTTGTATGTTGATATGGAATACTAAATTTCTTTGCCAATGCTTTTTCATTATCATCGGTATCGCTATCATTAAAGTTAACACGGAATCCTACGACGTTGGGTTGGTTAAGTTCATTAAATCCGCTTTCTATATTAGGCGCTTCTGCACGGCAGATCGGACACCAATTGGCATAAAAATCAAGAAAGATTATTTTTCCGTCTGCAAGCGCTTTCTCATAATCGGCCTGCTGGAATTCAAGATATAGGGATGACTTTCCGGAGATTGCTTTTCCTGCATATCCTGTCTTAGTGCTTTCTTCTGTTTTGCGATCCTGCAAAAAAGCCGGGGAACCAACTTTATCAGCCTCTCCTTGAGGTTTTTGGCTTTGTTGATATAAAAGAACGCCGACACCCAAAAGTACAATTGCGACTATTACTCCGGCTGCCGTATTTCCTTGCTGGGATTTCTTCATAGGATAAGTCTACCTCAATTTGCTTTGGTTTTAAACCTATAGAGTTGAAATAGTTTTTGGGATTTTTTATCATGACATAAGCC
>CAYGGJ010000023.1:0-13099 GCA_964349415.1 uncultured Gammaproteobacteria bacterium
AACTTGTTGCCGAAAAACTTAGGCAGGCCGACGACGTGGCATTTCTTAATCTTGCACGAGCCACCGCTTTGATAAATGATGCAAAGGTAGACGTAAGAGATCTTAAGAAAGAATTAAATGGTAAAAAAGAAAAAGAAGTAAAGACGCTTGAAGATTTGATTGCAGCAAAAGAAGAGAAAATCCTAAAAAAAGAAGACAAACAATTCGAGGAATTTTTCGACCTTTCCGTGGAGGAAAAAAAAGCAACCGGAATCAAGATGTCTCTTGAAGGAGATGTATTGGCAACTCTAGATAATCAATCGGGCGCTGTTTATCTTCTCTCGCTTTCAAAAAAATCTCTGGACCGAAAGTCAGCCGACGAAATAAAAAACGGAAACATGGTTGCAAATACAGAAGACAAGGTATTTGTTTTTAAGCCCGGAAGGGGAATCGTTGTCTTAGATAGCGACGGAAAAGCGACGGAAGCTATCGATAACGATCCAACATGGGGGAGCATAGTGTCTATGATTACCTACAACAACAACCTTTATCTTCTAGACAGTCAAAAAGGAGATATATATAAATATATACCTGCGGAAAAGGGATTTTCCGAAAAAAGCTCGTATTTCAACGGACAGGATAAGCCAAATCTTACGAGTGCCAATTCACTTGCCATAGATCTTTCTGTCTACGCAGGATTTCCCGACTCGATTGCAAAGTTTACCAGTGGTATAAAGGATGGATTTAATCCGACGTTTCCCGAGAGTGGAGTACGTATAGACAAAATCATTACTAACGGTGATCTTAAAAAAGTTTATGCATGGGACAAGAAAAAATCTTCACTCTACGTAGTAAATAAAGACGGCGTGTATGAACGTCAGATCAACTCTTCAATCTTTTCAAAAGGGGATGATGTTATCGTTTCAGGAGAAAACGCTTACATACTAAAAGGCTCAAAGATCTATACGGTGAGCGTAAATTAATCTACTTTCCCGTAGGATTTCCTACGGAAGGGAGATTAAATTGGAAGCCGTTCGGGGTTGTCCTGATTATTCTTCCGCCCAGAATGACGCCGGTTAAGAGGTTGAAGATCACTAAAGCTGCTATGACTACAATCATTCCGATAAAAGCATTTTGAATCTTATGTCTTGCCTTCAAAAGTTTTTCTTTATCACCAGCCGAAGAAATCCAGTCAAATCCTCCCCATAAAAGATAAATAAGAGTTACTATTCCCGCGATAATCAAAAACAAACTTATTCCTGTACTCAGCAATATTCCCAATGGGTTGGAGCCGCTTGCAAACTCAGAGCCTGGTGGAGGTTTGATCTCGCCAAAGATTTTTTTTGTGTCCGCCGCCGCAAGTTTCATAATGGTAGATCTACGTTTAAAACTATCTCTATTACTTTTAGTGTTAGAAAGCTTACTAGCACTAACAAGATACCTATAACCGCATACTTAATAATTGCCTGAGCCTTCTCAACAAGTTTTGTGTCGCCACCTGCGGTAATGATAGTATAGCCACCATAAAAAAGCGCGATAAGAAAGGTGAGAGCTGCACCAATAAAGACCACGGGGATAACGACATTGAGAATGACCGCAAGGTTCCCGAATTTTGCCAGAGGATTATTTTCAGGACGTGAGAAATCTACCGCGTAGGCCACAGGGATCATAATGAAAGTCTATTTGATACTATTTTCAAAGTCAATACACGATACTTAAACTTTTCTTCGAGGCTTCGTTTGTAAATCTCTAATTACGTCAATAAAAAATTCGGCTTCTCCTTCGTTCTTACAATGCCTGTGCATCATCCTATGACCTTCATACTTTTCCACTTTTTGATATTTGGAAGCTATTACTCGTCTGGATAAAGAGGGGAGGTCGTCTTGAGCGCCTGAACGATCACTCAACCTAACATATTGAATTGCGGAATTCTCACCGAAGCCATAAAAAAATACAATATCGAGAGATCGATCCCATTCCAAAGCATCTCCTTCGGGAAAGACCCCCATTGCATAGGCGCGTATACCTACTGCGTGCCGTGTGGAAGTAGAGGCAGTAAGCTCAATGTCGGGATATTGCGGGAAATCTTCATGATTCTTCGCTGCCCCTGTTAACGAGAGTGATTCTCCTTCCCCAAGAACCAGATCCTGCAATGGGCTGTTGTACAGTCGCCAGAAAATTTCATCTGGATCAGTCTGTACTTTAAATAAAACTCCGGGTAACCTGACATCTTCCCGCTCCCTTAAGAGAGAATCTATCAATTTTTTAAACTCTACTCGACAAGGTAGAGATCTGTTCCTTCGTTCGCTCATAGAGGATGATTATAGCATAGAGCCTCCTGACAGAATCCAACACGAATCGATGGTTTGCTTGTCCGATACGTACGGTAAATAAGCGGGAAAAATTGTATAATAACCTTTATGTTTGAGCCCTCCTTCTCAATTACTAATAAAATACTTTCAAACATCGGACGAATCGAGGCCGCCGAAGAAGTAATCAAACATGCGCCACTCCTTCCACTATGGGAAAAGCAATTTAAAGAGGATGCAGTTGTCCGGGCTGTTCATCACGGAACCCATATTGAAGGAAACCCGCTTCATAAGGATGAAGCAAAGGATGTGCTTTTGGGAAAAGATGTTATCGCACGTCCCAGAGACATACAGGAGATCATAAACTATCGAAAGGTTATCGAGTTTATAGACGATGAGGCAAAAAAACAGATAGACAAGATAACCGTTTCTCTTATTGCTAAATTACACCGTCTTATTGTGCGAGGAATTCTTTCCGAAGAACAAGCCGGAGAATACCGGAAAACTCAGGTAGTCATCAAAAACTCTCAGACGGGAGAGATTACCTTTAGACCTCCACCTCCCGTTGAGGTTCCGTTTCTCATGCGGGAGTTTATCTATTGGCTAAACAAAGATCACAGGGACGAACTGCACCCTGTTTTAAAGGCAGGTATCGCTCATCATGAAATGGTCCGCATACATCCATATATTGATGGGAACGGAAGAGTTGCCCGGATTTTATCGATGTTAATTCTACTACTGGGAGGATATGATATCAGGAGATTTTTCTCGCTTGAGGAATATTACGATAAAGATGCACTCGCGTACTACGAGAATCTTCAGAAAGCATCAGCCGGCGATCTTCCGTCGTGGCTTGAATATTTTACCCTAGGAGCCGCAATTGAGTTTGACAAGGTAAAGGAAAAGATTTTAAGACTCTCGAGGGACGTAAAACTAAAGGAACGGTTCGGTGGCAAGCAGATTTTTCTTTCCGAGCGTCAAGTTAAGATAATCGAATATATAGACGAGGTGGGCTATCTTCAAAACCAAAGCTTTTCTACTCTTTTTGCCGAAATATCGGAAGATTCTGTGTTGCGTGATATTCAGGATCTAATCCAAAAGAATCTTATTAAAAAAATAGGAAGTACAAAAGCGGCGCGGTACGTGAAATTATGAGAGCCTATCCTATGGAAATTATATACATCGGTTTTTTTCTACCCGCACTTTTCTCCATTACTTTTTTTATAGAAGGCGCTTATAAGATTTACAAACATGAAGACGGGGTAGTTACTTTTTGCTTAGGAATTCTCTTCCTGATAGGTTTGGGAGTATTTTATATATTCGTGATGCCGAAATGAAGTTTTCACAGCTGGCTGTTTTTATTGAAAAGATCGAGCAGACATCTTCCCGACTGGAAATTACAAAGCTACTCTCAGAATTATTTAACAGGCTTTCAAAAGAAGAGTTTGACAAAACAGTTTACCTATTACAGGGAAGAGTCAGGCCTCAATATGAACCTGAGGAGTTTGGAATGGGTGAAAAAAATGTTATACGGAGTGTATCTTTGGCTCTTCATCTGGAGAGAAAATTTTTTGAGACTGAATTTAAGAAGATAGGAGATCTTGGTTTAACAGTCGAGCACTTTAAAAAACAATTTTCTTCGTTCGAGCAAAAGGACGCATCAATTATTGAAGTCTATGAGACTTTATCCGCACTCGCAAAAAAAAGCGGTTTGGGTTCGCAAGAGTCTAAAAGCAATCTATTGGGACAGCTTATCCGGGAACTCGATCCACTTTCCTGCCGTTACATCGTCCGAATTCCTGTTGGTGCTTTGAGACTTGGCTTCTCCGATATGACAGTACTTGATGCCTACTCTTGGATGCTTACCAATGATAAAACTCTTCGTCCGATAATCGAAAAAGCATATCACGTGAGGCCGGATCTGGGTTTTATTGGCGCTCAACTAAGAGCTAAAGGAAAAAAAGGTCTGCAAAATATACATCCCGAGATTTTTACACCGATTATCATGATGAGGGCAGAGCGCCTTTCATCAGGTAAAGAAATTGTAGAAAAAATAGGAAAAAGTGCTGTTGAGCCAAAGTATGACGGGTTTAGGTTGCAAGCCCATTACAGGAAGACTAGAGAAGGCGGAGAAGTGCGCTTGTACTCACGAAACCTTGAGGAAGTGTCCTTCATGTACCCGGACGTTGTAGAAGGTTTTAAAAAACAGATGAGGGCAAAAGAAGCGATTGTAGAGGGAGAAGCCATTGGATATGATGCAAAGAGGGATAGCTTTCTTCCGTTCCAGGAAACTTCACAGCGAAAAAGAAAATACGACATTGAAGAAAAGGCAAAGGAGATTCCCCTTAAATTTTTCACATTCGAACTCCTTTATAAGGACGGCAAGGATTTTATCAATGAGCAATTTACCATACGGAGAAAAACCTTAGTTGGGAGTATCCATACAACCGGAAGAGTTACTGAGGACACAATTTTGGTTGCCACAGAGACACTCACAGAAGATCCAAATGAGGTGGAGAAGATCTTTACAGATGCACTTGCAGAAGGGCTCGAGGGAATTCTTGCTAAAAAACTTCACGGCATCTATCAACCGGGCGCACGCGGATGGAACTGGATTAAGCTCAAGAAAAGTTATTCATCCAAGATCGACGACACTATTGATGTTGTAGTTTTTGGATACGATTATGGAAAAGGTAAGAGAACCGGATTCGGAATCGGAGCATTTTTAGTAGGAGTTTACGATCCTCAACAGGATAAGTATGTCACCATCGCAAAGATTGGGACCGGACTGACGGATGATGAATGGAGGGAACTTAAGAAGCGGGGCGATAAATTCAAAATCAATAAAAAACCTAACGTTTATGAGGTTGATAAGGCCATGGGGGTGGATGTCTGGATAAACCCCTCAATCGTCGTTGAAATCCGTGCGGATGAAATTACTCGTTCAGCGGTGCATACCGCAGGAAGAACGTTGAAGAAAACCAAAAGCGGTTCTGCCTTGGAGGTCGACATCTCAGGATACGCTCTCCGTTTTCCTCGTCTTGAAAGATTCAGAGATGATAAAAAGGCAGAGGACGCCACTTCGCTGCAGGAGATTAAGAAGTTCTATCAATCTCAAAAAAAGTAAGACGCTTAATTTCCATTCTTTCCGCCATTGGTCAATATAGCCTTGGATGCACTTATGAAGCTGTACATTTTATGAACTCCTTGCCAGAAAATTTTTGCGTTTAAGATGAGAACTTTTGATTCTAATGTGATTGGATAGTGTAGCTTAATTGTTTTTTCAACGCGGTCGGGATACTCCAAAAAGAATGAATCGGGATTATTTTTTATTCGTCTTGCAGAAAACTTAGCCATGAGCTTGTCATCAAAAACAATATTTCCTCCCGCTTTGTGGATATGGATAGAAAGATCAATGTCTTCATGTACCTGCGAATCGTCAAGACAGACTTTTTTGCCCATCTTCTTCCAGATGTCTTTTGTGATTAGCATGTTAGGTCCGTTGAGCGGATAATGTCCCATAAGTTTCTTTAAAGTGCCCACATAAAACTTAAAAACCATGGTTACAAAATACGGCGGGAAAGCTGGCATTTCCATATCGTAAAACTCTACCAAGCCTAAAATTGCATCCGGCATTCGTTTTCTTTGAAAGTCGGCCTTGATGCGTTTTATCCAATTAGGAGGAAGGATCGTATCTGCATCGCACCTGGCGATAATTTCATATTTTGCCTCATCAAACCCCCTGTTTCTTGCGTAGGTTATGCCTTGGCGCGATTCCTTAAGGACTATGACTCCAAACTTCTTCGCAATCTGAACTGTTTTATCGGTCGAATTATTATCTACCACAATAATTTCATCAGGTTTTACTTCCTGTTTTTTGAGGCTTGCGAGACACTGTTTTAGGTATTTTTCCTCGTTGTAGGCGGGTATGACGACCGAAATCTTCATCAGGCTATTCTAGCATAATTTGCAGTGCTTCAGGAAAAAAAGAAGTAGGCACCGAGTACGACTAACAAAGTTATGAAAGCGAGGATATCGCTTGCAGTTCCTTGGATAACTGTAGGAAAGTACAGATCCAGGTCAAGAATATTGAAGAGATTTAAAAGTTTCATATTACCGGTCTGGATTGCATATATAGCCAGAAGAATAAGGTGGAATATGGCTGAGGTGAGAATAGTTCTTTTGACGGAAGTCACAAGCTTTTTCTTTACGCTCATAGATACATTTTATCAGATGTTATAATAATCCTACCTTTTTCCTATGAAGCTATTTTTTTCTGTCATAGTTCCAACCCTAAACGAAGAAAAATTTCTCCCCAAACTCTTAGATCGTCTTGTAAAGCAAAAGACTAAAAATTTCGAAGTAATAGTGGTTGATGGGAAATCAGAAGATAAAACCAAAGAGATATCAGAAAAAGCAAAAAAAGTTTTGAAACTAGAGTTTCTCGAGACTGAAGAAAAAAATGTTTCCCTTCAGAGGAATCTGGGAGCACAAAAGGCAAAAGGAGAGTATCTGATATTTCTGGACGCAGACATTGGTATTTCACCTACTTTTACACAAAAGTTGGAATCTATTATCCTCCGGAAAAAAGGCTTAATCCTGCTTCCGAGTCTTTTACCCGATGAACAAAAACCCGAAACTAAAGCTATATTCAAAATGAGCAATAAGATAATAGAGGCTTCACAGGCACTTGGAAGGCCAATACCTGCCCCGGGAGCGCTCATTATAGAAAAGAACATTTTTTTGAAAATCGGTGGATATGATGAAAAAATTTCGCTTGCAGAGGATCACGAAATCTTAAAAAGAGCGCAGGAATGGGGCGTACGTGCAAAGTTCCTTCCGACTCTTACCGTACGGTTCTCATTGAGACGGGCAAAAAAAGAAGGAAGATTTAAGACGCTTTATAAATTCGCACTTTCCACATCTCACATATTATTTACTGGTACTTTGAAAGAAAAGATTTTTGAGTATGAGATGGGAGGAAAGTATCATCTTGAGGCTGACAAAAAGAAAGATTACGCTCAAGACTACTTAAATAAGATAAAGGAGTTTTTTCTTACTTAATCCTCGGTTTTGAAGATCGTGATAATCGGATAGTGATCCGAGTGCTTGAATGAAATGGTTTCATTGGATTTAACCACGAGATTTTTATAAAGGACATAGTCCAGTTTTAATCTGATGCGAAATAGTCCCAAAATCTTTTTTTCTAAGGTGAAGAGTATATTATTGGTGGCTTCTTTCAAGCCGTGTACGCTTATGAGCTCCTCAAATTTTTTCCTTCCATAGGGGAAGTTAAAATCTCCGGCTATAACCACGTGATTCTTTTTTGTAAGGTGAAGATCTGCGAAGGTGTTCTTTATCTGCTTAATTCTAAGCGCATTGGTCGCATACAGAGGCGTCAGATGAATATTGTAAGTGGTGATTGAAGACCCATTTTTTACAAAGGAGAACTCGTTTCTGAGCACTGTCCGGGGGTTTTTTTTACCCTTAAGAATAAAAATAAGGATTTGATATACGCTGCTTGGAAGATTGAGACTCTCTGATTTTGAAAGTTTAAATACTTTGGGATTGTAAAAGGTTGCTACGCCATAGACTTTACCAAAGCGCAAAAAACTGTTTGAAAAATCCGCCAGTCTGTAGCCAAATTTTTCAATCTTTCTAAGATTATCCTCGTCAGTGTTAATCTCCTGAAAAAAGAGAATGTCCGGGTTGGAGTGGAGGATTATCTTTTGTAATTCGTGCAGCGCCTGGTTAACCAAGAGGTTATAGGTTAGGACAGAAAATTTCATAAAAGTAGGTAGGCTCATTATAGTGAAACAGCCACGTCTTTTCCATACACAATGCATCCACAAATTACCTGCAATTTTACTTAGCCCTTCCCAATAGGCTATATTATATCTTATCTTCTATAAGATATCCTATAGAAGAAGTGTTTTTTTCTATAGGACTTGACAAATTAATTTTTATGCTCTACAGTAATAATATGAAGCTAAATAAGCCTTTACAGAAAGCCAAAGTGGAAATAAGGACAGAATACTTAAAATTTAAAGAAATAAGCGATTTTACCGGAGCTGAGTTTCAGAAGTTAAAGCAGAGAAAGCTAGCGATTCCCGTGAAGCTTTTTCACCTATAAAAAAAGAGCATCACTACCGCTCGTATAAGGGTGACGACGAGTAGTAATGCTCAAATGAAACAATATCATAGGTAATTTTTGTTGTCAAGATCTAGTCGAGTTTTACTTGATAGATCGCTCCGTTTTTATTGGTACTTTCGAAGATTTTCTCTCCAATTTGACTTAATTTATCTTCCCTCATTCCCTTATAGCTTTGTTTTTCAAAATGTGAAACGATAATATAGCGAATTTTGTACTTCCTTATGAGCTTTTTTGTCTCCTCAACATCAGGCGAGGTGTAGATCGTAATAATGTCGGGGATGCGCTGGCCTACAACCTCGGGCGAACCTCTCCATAGCCACTCGTGCACCCACCAACCCGCAACCGTCGGAAGTCCCGTATATGCCGATATACGTGCAAAATCCGTATATGAGTCGCCTTGCGCCTCTAAAATAGTAGGTTGTCCGGAGATATTTTTATTCAGATAGTCGACGATCTCCTTATCTTCAGGAAAACTCTCACCAAGCCAGGTATCTCCGTGAAGATTTGGCTTTTTGTCGTACTTTCCGTAGTAGGATGGAAAAGAGAAAAATGGGTATAAGAAAACTAAGAAAAAGGGAATTAAAAACAAAAGCTTCAGGATGTATCGTTTTGCACCCCTCGATTTCCATATCAGGTAAAAAACAAAGGTGGAAGCAATACTCATCATCATAAAGGCCTGATATCCCAGCTTAAACATCGTATTTGCCCGGAAATGTGCAGGGTATATGTCTTTTATGTAAAAGAATTCGGGGATCAAAACTAAAAAGAAGCTGAAAGTGAAAAGACCAAAAATTAAGGCTAGAAACACATTCCGGTTTTCCTCACCCCTTTTCTTGATCTGTAAAATCAGAAGCGAGACGAAATTAATTGCAAAAAATCCCCAGAGTACAAACAGCATCCATAAAGGAGAGACTTGGCAATTTCCTTTTTCAAAAAGAAAGGGACCGATTCTTTTGAGTGCGACTAGTTGAGAAGGGCTGCAGTTTAGGCCGATTCCGGATGCAAAGGGTGCGAAATTGAGTGAAAAAGGAAGCGAGAAGATAAGAAAAAACGCAAAAAGCAAGAGAGTGTTGACCAGGAAAGTATAGGTAAGTCCATATGCTATTAAAAAGCAGACTGTCACCAAAAGTATATAAATCGGACCGTCAAAAGCATTGGTCATGTAATGGATAGCGGTCATAAATCCAAAAAGCGCCGTAAAAGAAATGTGATATTTTGAATCCAGTTTTTTGTACCAGGAAAAACGGCCCCTTTTAAGATCTGAAGCCTTTTGTTTATTTCCCTTGCTCCTAATCAGAAAGATGACCAGAAGAGCTATGGTAAGAAGTACAAAGGGGATATCAAATACATGGCCGTGAAGGTCGGCTACAACGTATGAATAAGAAGGAAACTCATGGATTGTAAGGGGAATAAAACGGGTCGCATTGGGATACCAGTATTTAACCGGATTGTACGTCGAGAAAATCTCCCAGAAAGGTATGGGTTTTTCGTTTGGATAGCCTTTAGTGAACAGGTAAACAGTATGAAGATTGCCGGCAAGATTTAGCAGATAACTTCCTAATATCCCGAAAAAAGACAAGATGACTATATTTATCTTTTTGACCTTTAATACAAGTTTTTCATAAAGATATACGAGATTGGTACACAAAGAAAAGGCCATGGTTATGCTTTGCGCAAAAATGGTGGCCAGAATTAGGTTGTATCCTATGGAAGGAGAAATGTCGGTAAGCCGGATGAGAAAAGCGCCTGTGAGATGGCCAAAGTAGTAGTAATTAATAGGAAATCCTTCAGGTTGCGTTATTGTTCCTGAAAGCCACATATCAAGAGGCGGAAAGAAATTGCTGCGAAGAATTGAGTTTATAAATCCATAATCCATAAATTTTTCCAATCCCCGGATTGCAGGCTCCTGACCGCGTGTATATACGAGAAAAAAAAATGAGACAATAAACAAAAGCTCTTCAAACAGCAATAGCCGGAAATTAATCCTCTCTTTTTTCTTACGGAAGTAGATTAGGTTAATGGCAAAAAAAATGATGGTAACTAAAGCAGTGGTCCACCAGACAAAAGGAAGAATGTGCAGATTTCCCAGTATAAAAAGAGTGTAAGTTATGACGAGAATTGCAATAGTTTTAGCAAAAGGATAGCCATGATCAAACCATGAGGAGAACAAGGTTTTAGTAAGCGGGAAGAAACCAAAGCCCAATACAAAGACGGCGAGATACCATCCAAACGCAGTGATAAACCAATCCATACCCGTACATTATAAAGCCAATTTTGCTATAATTCGATATCAATTTTTTCTTTTATGGATAAGACATTTCAGCCTTCTAAATTCGAAAAGGAAATCTACAATTTCTGGGAAAAAAATAAACTATTTGTCGCAAAGGTAGACAAAAGGAAAAAGCCCTTTTCAATCATTCTCCCCCCGCCAAATGCTAATGCAGCCCTTCATTGGGGTCACGCGATGTATGTCTACGAGGATATCATGATCCGTTACCACAAGCTCAAAGGATATGAAGTCCTCTGGCTTCCCGGTGCAGATCATGCAGGTATTGAAACACAGTTTGTATTTGAAAAACATCTAAAAAAAGAAGGAAAGAGCAGGTTTGATTTTGAAAGACCGATGTTGTTTCAAATGATCTGGGACTTTGTCGAAAAAAACCGTGGAACCATGGAGCAACAGTTGAGAAGTCTCGGATTTGCGCTTGATTGGACAAAACAAAAATATACTATGGATCCCGATATTATAGAGATAGTCTACGACACATTCGAGAAGCTCTTTAATGAGGGCTTGGTTTACAGAGCGGAACGGCTGGTAAATTATTGTACTTCCTGCGGTACATCTTTTTCAGATCTGGAAGTAGTTCATAAAGAGCAAACAGACCCCCTTTATTATATGAAGTACGGGCCCTTTACCTTGGCTACGGTGCGTCCTGAGACAAAGTTTGGAGACACTGCAGTTGCAGTAAATCCTGCCGACAAAAGATACAAGAAATGGATTGGGAAAGAAATTGAGGTAGAGGGTTTAAATGGTACATTCAAGTTAAAGGTGGTCGGGGATAAGGCAGTTGATCCGAAGTTCGGGACAGGTGTAGTGAAAGTTACTCCAGCGCATGATTTTACGGATTATGAGATAGCAAAAAGGCATGGCATTCCTTTAAAACAGGTAATTGGTTTTGACGGAAAGTTAAATGAGCATGCGGGACCGTACGCTGGCTTAAATGTAAAAAAAGCACGGGAAAAAGTAGTTGAAGATCTTGAGAAAAAAGGACTGATGGTCAAAGTAAAGAAAGATTACTCACACAGAGTTGCAACATGCTACCGGTGTGGCAGGACTTTGGAACCTCTTCCAAAAGATCAATGGTATATAAAGGTGCAACCACTGGTTGCAGAGGCTAAAAAATTAGTTACAAAAGGAAAGATAGAGGTTTATCCCAAAAGATTCAAGAAGCAGTTGAGCCGGACTCTCGATGAATTTATTGACTGGAACATCTCCCGGCAAATAGTCTGGGGCATACGGATACCCGCGTATTTTTGCAGAAGTACTAAAAAGTGGTTTGTTTCAAAAAAAATTCCCAAGCAATGTGCTCAATGCGGGACAGATGATTTCATGCAGGATGAAGACACTTTTGACACATGGTTTTCTTCTTCGCAGTGGCCTTTTGCTACGCTCCAAAGTCATGGAGAGGAATTCTATGATTATTTTTATCCTACATCAGTGATGGAGACAGGATACGATATTCTGCGCGCATGGGTTTCCCGGATGATCATGGTCGGAAATTTTGCAACGAAAAAAGAACCTTTTCAAAACATTTTTTTACACGGAATGGTGCGGGATAAACATGGGCAGAAAATGAGCAAGAGTAAGGGAAACGTGCTTGATCCGATGGAGTCGGTTCAGAAATTCGGAGCAGATGCATTCCGCGCCGCACTACTGTTTGGAGTAAAAGAGGGAAATGACGTGGCGTTTTCTGAAGAAAGAATTATCGGGATGCGGAACTTTACAAATAAAGTCTGGAACATCGGAAGATTTATTTTCATGAATAAAGAAACTGCCGTCAAAAAAGCCACAAAACAAAATGTATTCATCAGGGAGCTGAGTGAAGAACTTGAAAAAGAAAGAAAGCAGTACGAAAAGCATATGGAAAAGTACGAATTTGCAAAAGCTCTAAATTTGACACACGAATTCTTATGGCATAGATTTGCCGATCATTATCTGGAAAAGTTGAAAGAAGAGCTTAAAAGTGGTAATATGGAAGCTCTGACGGCGTTACAAGATGCGTACAGCGAGAATCTGAAGATGCTTCATCCCTTTATGCCGTTTATCACCGAAGCCGTCTATCAAACATTTTACGGAAAAGATAAATCAATACTTAATTAACATATATGCCAAAGCGAACATATCAGCCAAAAAAGAAAAAAAGAGCAAGAAAACACGGGTATTTAAAAAGAACCCGCTCGGCAGGAGGGATTAAAGTTGTCAAAAGAAGACGGGCAAAAGGACGCAAGCGCCTGACAGTTTAATATATGCTAGATCCTAACTTCTTTAATACAGTCTTTGTCTTCCCCATTCTCAACATCCTTTTATTTTTTAACAATATTTTTGTAAACATTAATCTTCCCGGATCATTTGGATGGGCTATCGTTGCGCTTACTG
>CAYGGJ010000024.1:0-12978 GCA_964349415.1 uncultured Gammaproteobacteria bacterium
CACATAAATTCATTTATGAATAAAGTGGCGTCGAATTAGCTTCGTAAGAACACTCAATGCATTTTATACGGATTTGATTGCATTTAGCATCCGTAGAGAGGTTGCTTCTGGAGAATACTCTTCATACAGAGTCTTTCTTATTTTCAGTGGGACTTCTTGATCAATTAACTCCTTGGCTTTTTTAAATACCTCGCCTACGAGATTAAAATCAACTACCCAATCTTTAAGACCCAGTTTCTTATATGTCTCTGCTACTCCCATTTGGGAATTTACCAAAGCAGGTGTGTTTGAAGCCAGTGCCTCTTGCGCTACGTTTCCGTAGGTCTCGAAAAATGATGGACTTATGACCACGCCCATTCTGGAGTAAAATCCCGCCAGTTTTTGACTACTCATTATCTTTTTAAAATTTACGAGCTCCGACAGCTTTTCATATCCTTTACTTTTTTCGTTAAGGTCGGTAACCACATTTATCGAAAGTTTGTTATTTTGACGACTATTATGTGCTCCTAGCTCGACTGCGTATGAGGAATTTTTAACATTCGCCCATCTACTGACAATGCCCAAGTTGTTATTCTTTTTCTTTTTTCTTTTAGTAAAAAAGTGTCGGGGGACCGGGTTGGGAGAAATAGTAAATCTTTTAACCTTATTCCCGAATACCTCTTCTTCAACTACCTTCTTCGCAAGTTTTGAAGGAAAGATGTAAAAGGTTTGGGGCAAATTGAAACTCTTCTCCATTCCTTCGAGTAATTTTCGCGATTTGTCTTCCCAGCTCGTGATCTCCTTTGAAAGGATTCCGTGATAATGGAGTATCGTTGGTATGCGCAAACTCTTGCTCGCCATCAATAAGCACCAGGGTAAATAATATGTCCCGTTCAGTAAAATAACATCGGGTTTTTCCAGTTTGATCAATTGTCGGTATTGCTCAATGACTTCCTCGTAAAGATTTTCCATATCCTTAAGGGAATCAGCAATCCTTGCAGCCTTCTCAATTCCCGGGAAATCACAGAAAGTAGAATTTAGAGTGAATATACCCTCCTTGTTTTGATAAGCCTGGGTATGAGAATTATCTTTATGTTGCACATCGATACCGGTTATCTTGATCTTCTTTTGATTGGTTTGATTAAGATATCCCAAAAACGAGGTGAAGGCGTGATAGATTCCTCCTGAGCCTGACTTTTGTACATTGGTAATAATTTTCATCTTAAAATGATCGTGCTTTTAACTAGATAGAACTAATAAGAAAGTATGTGAAGCCCTGAAGATTACTTAATTACAAACTCTGTTGCTACTTATATTATAACAGATTAAGTTCTTTATATGGCTTGGGGGGACGAAGAAAGGGAATCCATGTAGTTTATCAATCCCTCTCTTTGAGAATCATCTAAGGTCTCCATAATATTTTTGATATATTCTTGAATTGAATTTTCAGCTACGTTTTTAAGTGTCTCTTCTACGTGATCCGGGGTAAAATATTCTTCGAGTATCATAATCGCATCTTTCCCCTCAGGCGCACCCCGTAGCTTCTTTACAATTTCCTGCTTTTTACCCTGATCGACTTTATCGGTAAGATCTCTGACCGCCTCCAATTGAATATTTGTCAGAAAATCGCCGGCAAACGCATCCTTATCCTCGGAATAATTTATAGCCTCTAAGATTTTCAGGATGATGGTTTTTGCGTCTGTCATGCTACTTCAAGATCGGGTGGCGTTTTTAATCGAGGAACAATTGGCTTCATGTATTTTTCACGCGCCCATGTAACAACCCCGGCAAGTCCTGCTGTAAGCCCGCTTGCTATTGCAAGCATTGGTTTCCCCTGGGCAATGCCTTCGTAAACGCCATACGCGCCCAAAGCAGCTTCACCACCTAAAACTCCCGTAAGAATTCTTTTTCTCCAGCTGGAAGCGTATCTTTTTGAAGATTCCGTAGAAGAAGCCACCTGTAAATCAGGCTTAGGTTGTGGTTCCTGTTGGTCCATTATCTGATTGTAAATTTTCTACCACTGAGTGTCAAGCCTATAAAATAACAACTATATCGGTGATCGGAAAAGGGTTTGGGTTGAATTAAGGCTCTTTTTCAAGTATAATAATGCTTCATGAAAAAGAAATTCGGGCGATTTTCTAGTGGCTTCAAAACACGCAGTATTAAGACCTATAAGCGAGGAACTAAATTTATTAATGACAAGCCGTTTGTCAGCTTTTTTGCTGTTTTAGGTTTGCTCCTAACTTTTATAGTAATTAGTAATGTTTTCGGGACTCCTAAACAGGTTCAAAAAAAGACTCTCCAAATCACAAAAGAAGTTCAAATCTACGGCATTGGAAAAGCTCCCCAACTTACTCTTCAGGCTCAAATTAAGAAATCGGGAGCGATCCGCATCACTGCACTTACCGGAGGCGTAGTTCAGAACATCAAACAAGAAGGTGAAACGTTCTACCGTGGCCAATCACTCGCCTATCTCTCCACGAATTATCAAGGAGGCAATGCTCCTGCACTTCAGACCAAACTTGCACAACTACAGTATCAAAACACTCTCGACACAGAGAAGCAACAGCGGGACCTCATTCAAAAACAACGTGATGCGGCAACCGAGCTTAATGAATTCAGTAAGGAAACGGACCTTTCCAAAGTCCAAAAGGATGTCACCAATCTCCAATTAGATCTCCAAAATAAAACAATCGACCTCACTCGCGAAACGCAACTGACCCAGGTTCAGCTTGCTCAGGTAACTGCGGCTATGGCCTACCCTTCTGCGCCGTTTAATGGTGTAGTTGAAAGCGTTTCGGTAAAAGTAGGACAAGCAGTGGCTCCAGGGCAAGAACTTATGGTCATCAGTCAAGAGATACCCGAGGATCCCATTACTGCAGTTGCATATGTCTCAGCAGACATTGCTGCCGCTATATCCACGGAGGCTTCTGCCATTCTTCATTTAAGAAATACTATGATTCAGGAAAAACCTTTCTACATCACTCAAGATGCTGTACAAGGGACTCTTTACGCAGTCTACTTCACTGTTCCCGACGACTATATTAGACAAGTAACAGAAGGTGGACATATCACGATCGATCTTCCACTTGAGCAAACCACTGATACTTCTGTTTTTCCTTATGTCCCTATCGATGCTGTGTATCAAACGAAGGAACAAGACTATGTTTTTGTAGCGAAAAAGGGAATAGCGGAGGCAAAAAACATACAGCTTGGAGAGGTGTTTGGAAGTTTTGTAGAGGTTAAAAAAGGGCTAAGCATCGGAGATAAGGTCATATTAAATCGAAACGTCATAGCCGGTGACCGAGTGGCTGTCCAATAAACACTATGGCAAACAAAAAGATCTCCTACTTGAGTCAGCTTCGTTATGACCCGAAACTCAATAATAGTCTGGCGGGAAAGTATCTAAAAAATTTCCGTATCCCTATCCTCCTCATCATCGTTACTGTCATCCTGGGAATTTTTGCCTTCGTAAGTATTCCCAGAAGACTAAACCCTGAGATAAATATCGCTATCGTCACCATTAGTACGATTATGCCGGGAGCAGGTCCCGAAGACGTTGAGTCTCTCGTGACTATTCCTCTGGAAAGAAGTATTGGAAACGTAGAGGGTATAGATACACTAAACTCTACTTCCCAAGAAAGCAGTTCAAATATCCAGATTCAGTTTCTTTCGAGTGTTAATGGGGACGAGGCTCTAAATGATGTGCAAAAGGCCGTAGACTCTGTTAGTAATCTGCCTGAGGACTCAAATACTCCCGATGTTAGATTGCTGGATTTTGAGGATCTACCATTTTGGACCTTTACGCTGACCTCAAAATCAAATGACACTGCTTCTTTAATGCGCTTTTCTGATGAACTTAAGGACAAGGTCGAAGACGTATCACAAGTCGACCGTGTGCAGAATACGGGACTGGATAGCCAAACTATTGAGATCATTATGGATCTAAAAAAAGCACGAGACTATAATCTTGATCCCCTCTCTCTATCTCAGCTTGTTAGAAGCTCAGCGAAAGCACTTCCTGCCGGCCAGGTCAATTCAAATTCTTCCTCGTTTTCTCTTACCATAAATCGTGAAATTATTTCTCTTGAGGACATAAGAAACCTGGTTATTCAAACAGGAAATACAAGTGTTCGACTGGGAGACATCGCAGCGATCTCGGAGCGCTCTGCCAGTGGGCAACAAAACTCATATTTTACGCTAAAAGGAAAAAAACCGTCACAGGCTGTCCAATTTTTTGTATTCAGAAAGCAAAATGCTAATATCGACCGGGCTTTTAAAGAGACGGAGAAAGTAGTTGAAGCAGAACTACAAAAACATCACGGCGAATTCCAACTCTCAACTATTGAAAACACCAACGACCTGATTAATGAGCAATTTGGAGACCTCTACCGTGAGTTTGCTAATACTATTATTCTGGTTTTCATCCTTCTTTTTATTTTTCTAGGACTTCGACAGGGAATCATTTCAAACATAACTGTTCCCCTGACATTCCTTTCAACACTCGCAGTTATCCAGGCTTTAGGATATACGCTAAACTTCCTAACGGTCTTCTCGTTCCTTCTTACTTTGGGAATCCTAATCGATGACACTATTGTAGTTGTGGCTGCAATGACGCGTTACTACAAAACCGGCAACTTTACCCCCTATCAGACCGGGGTTATGGTCTGGCGCGACTTTATAGTACCTTTGTGGTCTTCAGCCATTACTACTATTTGGGGTTTTGTCCCGCTTCTTCTTGCGAGTGGCATAATCGGTGAATTTATTAAGTCAATACCCGTTGTGGTGACAACTTCGATGATATTGTCTACGCTAATCGCAGTCCTTATCACTATACCTCTAATGATCGTATTTTTGAAGCCCGAATTTCCAAGAAGGGTTAGGATCTTATTTATAGTACTTGGGGTACTTCTTTTCTTCGGACTTTTGATCGGCCTTTCTCCTAAAAATGTACTTATGCCTCTTATACTCTTCTTGGGGACAATTTTCCTAGTCATTCTCTTTAAGGTACGCGTTCAATTATGGACCGGTTACAAAAATTTCCTTAAGTCAAATCCCAGAGCCCAAGTCGTTGTAAACAAAATCAAGAACGTCTCTGATCATGGAATAATTAATATTGAAAAATTGAGCGAACGGTATCGTGTCGTAATCGAGAGTATTTTAAGATCAAAGTCCGCTCGTAACAAGACTTTAATCGCGATCATCGCTTTTACTATCATTGCCTATCTCTTATTACCCCTTGGGTTGGTAAAGAACGAATTTTTTCCCAAAGAGGATGCCGAACTACTTTATGTAAATGTCGAACTTCCTGCAGGAACTAATAACGAAATCGCAAATAGAGAGGCTCTTTTCTTATCTCAACAATTGAACAAAACAGAATATTTAGATTACATGGCCACTGAACAGGGCAATTCTTTTGATGCATCGGGAAATCGAGCAAGAAATTCCAGCAATATCCTTTTTACCCTGCACTTAGTTGACGAAAAAGAGCGTAAACCAACGTCGGGTGATATTGCCGAAAATATTCGACAGCAATTTGCTGACTATACTCACGGCAAGCTATCGGTTGTTGAGCTTTCCGGCGGACCTCCTGCAGGCGCCGATGTACAGATAAAACTTTTAGGCGAGGATCTTGGGGTACTTAATCAATACGCTGATAAACTGGTCGCGTATCTCAAAAAACAGCCGGGACTCGTCAATGTTGACAAATCCATCAAAGCAGGTACCAGTAAGGTTGTCTTCGTCCCTGACAAGACTCAGCTTGCGAAAAATGGGATAAGTGTCGATCAACTGGGCTTATGGCTTCGCACTTACGCAAGCGGGTTTACCCTCGACAGTGTGCTTTTCGGAGACAAAGAAAAAGATATTACCTTCCGTACTAATTCCTATGATAACCAAAGTCTTGAAGAATTGTCGTCCATTGACATTCCCTTAAGAACGGGACAAACTGTCCCTCTTGCCTCTCTTGGGACATTCAAACTTGAGACAAATCCCTCAACCATTACCCGAGAGGATCAAAAAAGAACAATCTCTGTCTTTGCTGGCGTAGCGCAAGGAGTCAATATCCCCGAAAAAAACACTGAGCTTCTTAAATATGCTGAATCACTCAATCTTCCGTCCGGGTACCGGATTGCAACCGGAGGGGTGAACGAAGAAAATGAGCGATCGGTTCAATCAATTCTTCAAGCTATGATCATTGCGTTTCTTTTGATCGCGGTCACCATGGTGATCGAATTTAAATCATTCCGACAAGCTTTCATCGCCATGGCAATGATCCCTATTTCGGTCGCCGGAGTGTTTTATATCTTTGCTTTAGCCAGAACTCCTTTATCCTTTGCTGCTCTTATCGGCGTACTTGCTCTTTTTGGAATCGTGATGCGGCACGCGATCGTCGTGCTTGAAAAAATTAATGAAAACCGTGAGCACGGCATGAATCTCCACGATTCTATCGCAGATGCTGCGGCCAGCCGTCTGGAACCGGTTCTTTTAACCTCTTTGGCAACTATCGTCGCTCTTATCCCGATTACGGTAGCAGATCCTTTTTGGAGAGGCTTGGGAGGAGCGATCATCGCAGGGCTTCTCTTCACCGGAGCACTTAAGCTTTTCTTTGTTCCTGTTCTCTACTACAACTTTTTTCATGAAAAAAACAAACGCTCAGGAAAGTGATACGTAATTGAATTGACGGGGAAAGTCCTCTTTATTTTTCATTTTTCTATAAGAAAAGAAGCGGTCTTGATCACACGCCGTACAAAATGGAAAATGATCTATATTTTTTTCAGGTATCCCGGCCTCTTGCAGTTGAAGATAGCTCAATCTGGCTAGATTTAAAGATATTTTATCTCCGACTTTGTGAAATACCTCCTGAGGAAATTGTTTTTTAAACACTTCGTAACGATCTTTTTCAATATTATAACAACAGTCATTTATTGCAGGACCAATAGCCGCCACAGTGTCTCTTCCAAGCCTCTCAACCATTTTCTTTGGAAGCTGCGCCAGTAAACCTCTCCAGCCCTGATGAGAGATTCCTATAATCCTCTTCTCTCTACTGAAAAAAAGAATCGGGACACAATCAGCAGTCAGTGCTAGTAAACATTTTCCCTTAACGCTTGTTGTCAATCCGTCAGCTTCTTCTATACCCGCACCATCACCCATATATTCATAGATATCTGCACCATGAACCTGCTTCATCCGTACGATATTTTTAAACGGTATGTTTTTGTCTGTCCGTCCGTCTCCCCTAAATCGCGTACCAAACCCTGCTGAAACTTCTGAGAATAAAGTAGATGTGAAAACTTGAAGTTTTTTATTATAAAAGATCATGATTTTTTAGCAAGAACCTCAAGCAAGGTCCTTTTCTCATCCCAGGGATATTCTTTATTTCCCCTCGCAAGACTCCTCTCGTGGCTTTTTCCGGTCAGAACTATTACATCGCCTTTTTGAGCAATGTCTACTGCTTTTTGAATAGCTTTATTACGCTCTACTATAACCGTATATCTTTTCTTTGTACCATCCAATTTCTCAGGATATACATAACCAAAACCCTTGTTAACTAAGCCCGCAGCTACTTCTTCGGAAATTTTGACCGGATCCTCAGTGCGATGATCCTCCTCTGTGAGGATTACAACATCAGAAGATTCGGCGCTTGCCTCTCCCATAAGAGGTCTTTTGATGCGATCGCGTAAACCCGCTGCGCCAAACACATGAATCAATCTCCCCCCTTTAACAAAGCTTTTGATACTCTTTAATGCAAGTCTTATCGAATTTTCTGTGTGTGCGAAATCGATAATCACCCTAAACTCTTTGTCATATACTGTTTCCAGTCTCCCTTTTGGCAATACATAGTTTTTCATAGCATTCTCAATAGTTTTTTTATTTATTCCCAAAAGATCGCTTACTGCATACGCTGCAAGATAGTTGTAATTGTTAAATTCTGCCAAAGGAAGATTGAGGTCTTTTTTTATATTTTTCGTATAGACTGCCTTTGTTTTTAGCGAGTAAGTAATGACTGTCTTCTTGTGTCTTTCTAGAATTTTAGTCAGGGGCAGAAAAGAACTGTCATCGCGATTTATCACACTTGTCTTGGAATGGGTAAGTAGCTTTGACTTTGCTTTTATATATTTGTCACGCGTTCTGTGATAATCAAGATGCTCCGAGGTAATGTTTGTAATTACTCCTATGTCAAACGTTACGCCGGTTACTCTGTTCTGATCCAACGCATGAGAGGTGGTTTCCAAAACGAAATATTCATCGCCTGCGACCAATGCTTTTTTTAGCATACGCTGTACGAGCACTGCATCCGGAGTAGTAGTATGAAGTCCCGTGTCATATTCCCTATCTCCTATCTTCGCGTAAACACTGGTAATCATAGAGACTTTTTTGCCTGCAGCTTTCAGAATATGGTAGATAAGAAACGTTGTGGTCGTTTTGCCGTCTGTTCCGGTTACGCCAATTACCTTAAGTTTTTTACTCGGAAAACCATAGAGAATATTGGCAAAAAATGCCTTAAGTAGATGGTATATGTTGATGAGTGGCTGAATACTTCGCTTAAATCTCTCGTACATAGCTTCACTGCTCCGGTGCTATATTATAGTAAACCAGCAGGTCCTTAGCTATCTCGAAGAACAACGGCGCAGCAGTTTCCGAACCGTAAATCGAAGTCTTTGGCTCCTTTAACATCACCAGGGTTATGAACTTTGGTTTGTCAGCCGGAGCAAATCCGATGAATGAGGCTATGGTTTTTGACGGGTCGTATTTTCCCTCGACCGGAATCTGTGCCGTACCTGTTTTTCCTCCTATAAGATATCCTTTCGGACGTACCCATTTGTACTCTCCTCGCTCAACAGTAGAAACCAACATTCTTTTAATAATCTCCGAGGTTCTTCTATCTATCATCTTGGCAACCTCTCTTTTGGGAATCTGTCTTTCGTCCCCGTCTGTAATGATAGACTTTACGACATGGGGCTTAAGCAACTCTCCTCCGTTTATTAAAGATGAAAACGCAGTGATCATCTGTATCGGTGTTACTCCCATACCCTGTCCAAAAGTAGCAGTAGCATAATCGATCTCTTTCCATTCACTATTGGGCTTGATGACCCCCCCTGCTTCACCCTGAAGATCAATCCCAGTAGTGTTTCCAAAACCATATTTTCTTACGTAATTTTGGATGTTTTTATTTCCAAGCTTTTGTCCTATATGAACCATTCCGACGTTTGAAGACTTCTCAAGAATCCTCGTAATGCTGATTTTTCCCTCATACTTATCGTTCCAGGTCTTGATCTGATACTGTCCAAACTTAATCGGTCCGCTTTCATTATAAAATTCGTCCGGCTCTATTTTTTTCTCCTGAAGGGCAGCGGCTACTATAAGGGGTTTAAATGTCGATCCTGGCTCGTAAATTGAGGAGATGGCATGATTAGTAAAGAAAGGCTCGGAGAATTTGAAATACTGTTCAACGTCAAAGTCAGGCAGACATGAAAGTGCTAGAATCTCCATAGTGTAGGGGTCTGCCACTATAACGCACCCTTCTTTTGCTTTGTATCTTTCGACTCCGTTCTTAAGTTTTTGTTTTGCAATTTCCTGAACTGCCTTGTCTATCGTAAGAACTATATCGTGTCCGTTTTCCGGCTCTATCCTTTCCTGGTTGCCCAGAAGAATTGTCCTTCCAAAAAGATCGCGCTCTGCCTTTAAAATACCGGGGAGTCCTCCAAGTTCCTTGTCATAATATCCTTCAACACCGAAATATCCGATATTTTCACTCTTTTGATTTTTTCCAACAAATCCGATAAGGTGTGCGGCTAAAGACGCTTCAGGATAATAACGCTGTGGGTCTTCATTGAATCCAACCTCAGGAAATTTTTGTCGTTCTATTTTTTCTTTTTGTTCTTTTGTTAGATTTGATGTAATTGCAACCCATACTTTTGTCTCATCGATCTTTGCTTCCAAAGTTGCCTCTCCTAATTTCAAAACTTCCTCCAGTCGCTCTACGAGCTTATCTTTATTTTTCATCTTTTTCGGCTCAACATACAAATTGTATTTTGTCTGATTGATCGCAAAAGGCTGTTTATTCCGGTCGTAGATCTTTCCTCTTTGAGGCAGAATTTTTCTGTACTTTAAATACTCATTTGAATTCGAAGACAAAGGATCAAGTATCTGAATGTAAAAAAGTCGCACGAGGATAAAGAAAAATAATATCGTGAAGAGGAGAAAAACAAGACGTAACTTAATCATATCTTACCTTTTTTCATTCAGTGCAAATCGGAGGTTCTCCAGAAAATAAGGTTCTGCTTTTTTTGTAAACTCCAGTTGAGCTGCTACTGAAGCAGCGTTTTGAAGAGATTCAGCGGCATAGGCCTTCTTTTCAAGATCTATGTTCTCCTGCTTTAGTTTTTTGGTTTCGGTCTCATAGAAGTTTATTTGTTCGCTTACTTTCATTCCTGAAAGAAAAATAAAAACATTAGCTCCTATAAGAACCAAAAATATACCTACTGTAAAAACTCCAGATAATTTTTTCATGATATTTTTTCCACTACCCGTAATGTAGCTGATCTTTCAAAACTACGATCCCCATATGACGGCGTCTTTTTAGATACCTGTTTTAGATTATTTTGTTCAATTGTCCTTTTCACAATCCTGTCCTCAATCGAATGAAAACTTATAACGATCAGTCTCCCACCTCTCTTAAGAAGCGCCGTTGCTCCTTCAATGCCTTTTTTTAGATTCTCCTTTTCGTGATTTACCTCCATTCTCAAAGCTTGAAATATTCTGGAATAGGTCTTCTTATCTTTATCTCCCACAGTCAAATCAATACTGTTTTTTAAATCTCCTACGGTTTTTATCTTGTACTGCTTCCGCAGTTCTACAATTTTTGATGCGATATCCTGAGATCTTATCTCCTCTGAGTTGCCTGAAAATATCTCGTAAAGTTCTTCTTCAGACCTTGTGTTGAGAACATCCTCCGCTGTTTCTCCATCACCGCTTAATCTCATATCAAGCGGCTCCGCATCATCTTTAAAAGAGAATCCTTTTTTTAAATGTGCCAGTTCCCAGAATGAAAGCCCAAGATCAAATACTATTCCTTCAACTTCATTAAATCCTTGCTTTCTCGCTATTTCTTCTATTTGGGAAAAATTTCCTTTCACAAAAGTAATATTTTTAGCTTCAATTGTTTTTTTTGCCCTCTCCAACTGCTCCTGACTTGCATCAAGGCCAAGAACCCTCTTCGCGTTTTTTGCAATCTCTCTAAGATGCCCGCCTTCACCGACGGTGGCATCAATATAACTTCCGTCTTTGCGTACTGAAAGCCCATCCAATACTTCCTGTAAAAGAACCGGTGTATGCACTAAACACTTACTGTACAAAACCTATAACGCAATCTTTCCGGATAGAAAATGTTTACGATATATAAGATAATGTTGTTGATCATGATTAGGTCTTAACTTGCTTCAAATACTTCTCCCACTCCTGAGGATTCCAGATCTCGAAATGATCTCCGACGCCCACTATCAGGGCTTTTTTATCCAGTTTTCCATGCGTAAGAAGATTTTTGGGTATCACAAATCTTCCCTGCTCGTCAATTTCGATGTAGGCCGTTGAGGAGAAGATAAAACGCCTCTTTTCAAGATTTTCCTGCTCAAGGAGTGAGACTTCAAGAAGCCCTTCGGCTTTCTTTTCCCAGTCGCGTTTATCGTATCCTGCAAGACAAAAGTTAAATCCTTTTGTTACAATAAAGATGTTTCCTTGGAGGAGTTCACGAAGTTTTTTAGGCAAGACTACTCTTCCGGTACCTGTGAAAGAAACCAGATATTCACCAGAAAACACCATATTAAACCATTTAACACCATTTAGAGCTTACTGTCAAGCGTAAATCGCCATTATGAACAAGTTTTTCACGAGTACGAAAAATCTTATCTTGAGTAAGCAAAGAACCCTTCTTTCTTCAGCTTTAATAGTGGCAGTAATGATTATCTTATCAAGCTTGTTCGGCTTTTTGCGTTACCGTACTTTGGCCGGTTATTTTACCAAGGATGAGCTTGACGTTTTTTTTGCCTCTTTCCGCATTCCGGATATCATTTTCGAGATCCTTATAACAGGAGCCCTCACTTCGTCTTTTATTCCTATTTTTATCAAATACAAAAAGGATCAGAATGAGCTAAATCAAAACATTTCCTCGATCATAAACATTATTTCTCTGTGCCTGATGGGATTTATCCTTATAGTAGTCGCATTTGCGGATTTTATATTTCCGTTGATCACGCCCGGTTTTACTCCTTTTCAGAAACAACAGGTAGTCCTCTATTCCAGAATTCTGCTTCTTGGACAACTTCCTTTTTTGGTACTTGGAAATTTCCTCACGGGAATAGGACAGGCCAATAAAATATTCATGGTTTCTGCGATTGCACCTGTTTTGTATAACCTAGTTATTATCCTTGCCACGGTCATGTTTGCCCCATCGCTTCATCTTATGGCTCCTATCTTTGGAGTGGTCGTGGGAGCCGGACTTCTCTTTTTAGTTCAGATTCCGCTGTATTTTTCATCCGGATTTATCTACAGACCGGTAATTCGCTTTACGAAAGCGCTTAAGGAGTTTTTCAAGTTGGTTGTCCCGCGCATAATTACCGTTATCGCAGCCCAGATCGACGCCACAATCGATCTTACTATCACCTCCCTTTTACAGTCAGGTTCCTACACTATTTTCTATCTTGCCCAAAGACTTCAACTTCTTCCTGTCTCTGTAATTGGAATTGCTTTTGGACAGGCTTCTCTCCCATATCTGACTGAGGTATATCAACAGAAAAACATGGATGAATTTAAGAGAATCGTAACCGAATCTTTGCTGAGCACCTTTTTCCTCACTTTTCCAATCATGACTTTTTTTATCTTTGCACGTACTCCGCTTGTTCGTCTTTTTTTCGGAGGGGAGAAATTTGACTGGGCAGCCACTAACCAAACTGCTCTGACCTTGTCCTATTTTGCCTTGTCTATTCCCGCACATTCCATTTA
>CAYGGJ010000025.1:0-12883 GCA_964349415.1 uncultured Gammaproteobacteria bacterium
GTAGGACAGCAGATTCTGGATCTGCTTATCGGGGTTCGAATCCCTGCTGGGCAGCACATGATTATTTCACTACAAGCCGGAGCGATAGTGCTTCTTTTTGTCTGGGAACTTATATGGATTTTTACCGAGAGGGAGAGTAGAAGAAAGAAATCTCTTATCGAAAAATCTACGGTTCGTACAAGATTAAAACGAGTACTTGTTTACGTATTCGGTCTACTTGGTGTTCTTCAGATACTTGGGATTGTGGACGTATGGACTTTTCCGGTAACTCAATTAACAGATTTAATCGGATTTTCGCTAGTCTCAATAGGATTTCTTGTCAGTTTTTCAGCCCGGTTGTCACTTGGAGCAAATTGGGCTCATGGTGCAGAGTATCAAATAGTAAAAAATCACGAGCTTATTACCGGAGGCGTCTATAGTTTCATCCGGCATCCTATATATGCCGGTTTATTTTTAGCCGTATTGGGAATAGAGATCCTTGCTCATAGTTATCTTGTAGTGCCGGTGGCGCTAGCCTTTTCTTTCGGAATGTATAAGCTTGCAAAGAAGGAAGAAAAATTATTGACTAAACATTTTGATTCGCAATATAAAGACTATATGAAGAGTACGAAGATGTTCCTCCCGTATCTTTTTTAAAACCTTTGGAACATACACGTTTAGCTTGCCAACAAGGCTAAAACAGAGTATAATGTACTAAAGAGTCTTTCTTCTCGAGAATCTTTCTTCGTCTTTAGATTTATAAACACTCTTTCACGTCAGAATCATGGTTAAATCAATACTCATAATACATAGACATTTAATTTACGGTGGAGCAGAGAAATACACTCTTAATCTAGCGAATGCACTGTCTGCAAAGGGCATCAGCGTAACCTTGATAACCGGAGGAGGTCCACTAGCCGCTTATGTCTCACCTGACGTGACACAGTTCACTCTTCCCATTAGTAGAAAACCCCGCATGAAACAGATAGTAGAAAAGAGAATTTTAGAGATTGCTAGAGCCTGTAAACCTCAGATTATCCATACTCAGTGCAGAGCTTCAATGGTCAACAGCCAACTTGCCCGTGACGTCTTAAATATTCCTCTGGTGACTCATGAACATCACATGTATGAACTGGCGGATTATCCTTTTATCGTAAACGAGTTAAGAGACGGGGCAGATAAAATTATCACCATCGGGCCCTACACCGCAAAGGAATTGGTAACAAACGGATTAGATAAAGACGGAATAGTTCCGGTTATAAATGGCATAGATACTCAGGTAATTCTTCCCATAAAACAAGAGGAGAGAAGAGCAGCTAGAGAACTTTTGCGCTTGTCAGAATCGGATAAAGTCATCGTCTGCCTTTCCCGACTTGAGGACGGAAAAGGGATAGATAAACTCGCAAGAGGCTTTATCAAAATCGCACAAAGAGTTCCCGAGGCAAAACTGTTTGTGGTCGGAGATGATGAGCGAAATGAAGTCAAACCTTTTTTGAGAAAAATCATTGAAGAACATAATCTTCAGGACAGATTTTTTGTGCTTCCCGGTGAATACAATATTAGAAAATACCACGCCGTAGCCGACGTCTTCTGCTACCCTGCTCTCGTTAAGGGTATGGCGGTGATGGAGGCAATGGCAGCAGGTTTGCCAATAGTAGGAAAAAAAACCGATCGTCAACCTCTTGCAGTAGAACACAATGTCAGCGGACTTATGACCGAGCCGACCGAACATTATCGTATTGATCCGGATGAGCTTGCTGAAAAACTGACATATCTTTTAAACCGACCCAACTTATCAAAACAGATGGGTAAGGCAGCAAGAACTACGATAGAGGATAGATTTAATTTACAGGATCATGTCGTTAATATTCTGAATGTATATAACAGCATGTTGGAAGAATTTTCTCAGGATACGCCGGTTGTTGTACCTTCTATAGAAGATATGGTCAATGAAGATACCACACCGTTGAGTCGATTTCTAGGACAGAAACAAAAACCCAATATCTCTAAATTAAAGCGCGTGCTGTAAATTACTGCATAGTTTTCCTCACTATTCATTAAAATAAGGAGGAATGTATTACTTCTATATTCTCCGTTGTGCTGACAATTCGCTGTATTGCGGTATTGCAAAAGATCTACAAAAGAGGTTGAAAGAGCACAATTCTGAAACCTCAAAGACAAAATATACGCGGGTTAAACTGCCGGTTTATATAGTTCATTACGAAAGATATGAAAGCCGGGGAGAGGCACTTAAACGCGAGGCTGAGGTTAAAAAGTGGTCAAAGCCCAAAAAAGAAGCACTGATCAAGCAGCGCGCAGACGCTCCATAGCGCGTGCCATCAAAAGCCCATCTCGATGAATTGAAGCCATTTCCTTTACTCTAAACACAGTAGATCTAAGAGGATCTTGATTGCCCAATGTGCTTCCAGTATCTGCTGTTTCTATCAAACCCTGTTGGTCTATCACGTCATTTCCTGGTTCTTGGTAGAAAATAGATCTCGCATGATCTGCTGGTCTGCGTAAAACCAATAGAGGGCCGGAAGCATTTTCTCCAGCAAGATGTCTCATATTACGGACAATCTCCTCTTTATCCTCATTAGGGACCATTGCAGAGACGATTACAGCATGATATCTGTCGGGATTCAATTGTGCTCCATCGGCATTAATGACAGTTAATTTATCCTCACCTAGAAGATCGAGTTTCTCAAGAGCATCGCGAGACCTTTGTGCTACTAAAGGATCGATCTCAACACATGTTACTGGAATACCAAACTGACGGTAAAGTCCGATTGCGGTCCCCGGCCATCCTGTACCGATATGAATTACAGGTTTTCCCTCTGTAGGGCCAATTGCTTCACCCTCCATACGCGACAAGCGGTCGTAAATGGGTTGAAAAGAGTATTCGTCAGGACTTGTTACTTCACCTGAAAGTATTGCGTCCATAAATTGAGCATCCATAGTGATTTCAAATGCGCTGTGAATATCTCTAAGTTCATCTCGTTGTTCCTTTGTATAATTCGCCACTAATCTTTCACCATATCCGTTTTCAATCGCCTCATAGACTGTTTTTTCGAGAAGTTCGCCGGCTTCTAAGACGGCATCAGTATTAGCACGGTCAACGTCAAATAGCGTGTCTACTTGAAGTAGAACCGCTTTTTCAGGAGATGGCTCTACTCCAGCAGGTGTAAATTGTCTCCAAGAGCTATTTTCTTCGGATGTTGATTCTGCAAATCGCATATCTTCCTGAGGGTGCAGTTGACTGTATGTATATTCAAGAACTTTTTCCGGGTCAAAGGTTTTACATGTGTAAACATCGAGGGTAAACCAGTTTCCTTTCGTAGGAAAGACGTATATTTGAGCTCCGGAATCATCCCACATAAGCGTACCATTTACATCTTCAGGTGCTTTCTCGCCGAGGCGTTTAAAGGTCCCCTCGTCATATGAATCCGGACTTTTTACATGAGGTCCATTAAAGGTGGTCATTCCGCAGATGGGGCCAAGTCCATCAAGAAATCTTTCAATATTTCTGGCACTTATATCTGCACCGGGAAGAAGATGTCCGACTACTGAGAGCTTCTGCATTTCAGCTCTTTCTTGAAGTCCTGCCAATCGCTGTGATTCGATCTCTTTAGACCTTTGCATCAGTCTATTATATCATTTTTTATGACAAAGAAGAGAATTAAAAGCCAAAAAAAACACCCGATAAATCGGGCGTTTTCTATCGAGCCTGAGTCGTCACCCTACGAAAGACTGGATATATGGTGTCGTATTTCAGAATAAAATCTTTATGTAAGAACTTCATAGGAGTTTTGCAAGAAAAATGTAAGAATTCTTATGTGCTACCATTGAAGTATGAGCTCACATTGTTCTCATTGTTGGCCTACTCGTACTAGCTCCCACTTAACCAATCATATGGAGTATTATCAGGAAAAGTTTGCAAGGATTCTTAAACCCTTTGTCCCTAGAACGAAAAAACAGAGCAACTTCTGGGGAAATTTTTTAGAGTTATTAGCCAAGTTAAATCTAGTTGAATTCGTTGATAATCCTGACCATTCCAGACTCTATAATCGAAGTCTCATCTTTTTCAAAGAAGCTAAGAAAAGAGGTCTGCAGATACAGGCAGTAAAGGCTTTTGGTAAGTATGACAACTCATTCAAAGTGTTTTTAAAAAACAAGCCGGTTTATTACGACGGAATTCCATTAAATATTATTGGCAAAAAAAATAATCACGATCTGGATAACAAAATTGAAATAAAAAAACTTCTTCAAAAAAACAAACTGCCAGTCGCTGACGGAGGATTATTTACAAGAATGAAGGAAGCCTCACAATTTGCCGAAATTATCGGTTTCCCTGTAATCGTAAAACCCAATAATGGCTCACTAAGTCATCATGTTTCGGGCCCAATTGGCAATCTTAAGGCATTAAAATCAGCGATCAAAATAGTTCAACAATATCGTCCGGATTTCATAGTTGAAAAGTTCATACGGGGAAAACTGTACCGCGCAACAGTGATTGGAAAAAAACATGTTTTTATCTGCCGCAAAGAACCTGCAAACGTCGTTGGCAATGGAAAATCGACAATTGCTAAATTAATAGAATTGAAAAATCAGACCAGGGGTAAGTTGGAGAAGCTCAATGAAACCCTTCATAAGATTCCGGTTGGTACGGCTCTTAAAGAGAGGCTTCAGCTACAGAGATTGAACTTAAACTCAGTTCTTCCGAAAGAAAAAAAGCTATATCTGCAGGATAAGATAATCTTAAGTACAGGCTGTGACGTGATTGCGTGTACGGAAATCACCCACGAAAATAATATAAACATGTTTTTACATACAGCAAAGATTCTCAATTCCGACCTTGTGGGAATAGATTTTATCGGCCAAAATATCACAAAAGACTTCAAAAACCAAACCTCTGCCATCATAGAGACCAACAGTCTTCCCTACATAGACATGCACCAATATCCTTCACATGGAAAAGCCCACCCCGTGGCTAAAATCATCTGGGATTCGATCCTGAAGACCTCCTAAAAGCGTTGTTATAGATTTAATCATCATCTATAATGGGTAGATGAAACCAGATGTCTTAACACTTTCCAATGGCCTAAAGGTTCTGCTTGTTGATACGAAATCATTTCCTACATTAACCACCATTTTGCTTGTTGGAGCAGGGTCCCGCTATGAAAATAAAAAAAATAATGGAGTTGCGCATTTCTTTGAACACATGGCATTTAAGGGATCCACAAAATATCCGGATTCATTTACCATTGCCTCAACCATAGAAAGCTTAGGAGGATTTTTTAACGCGTTTACGTCAAAAGATCATACCGGCTACTGGATAAAAGCTACGAACGAGCATTTTCCAACAGTCATAGATGTTATTTCGGATATGGTTCTCAATCCGCTGCTTGTTGATGAGGAAATGGAGCGCGAGAAAGGGGTAATTGTAGAAGAGATAAATATGTATGAAGACACTCCCTACCGGAAAGTCAGCGAGCTTTTTGAAGAACTTCTATATAAGGGAAATCCATTGGGGTTTGATATTGCCGGTACCAAAGATACTGTGACCAAATTCACAAGAAAGACCTTCACCGATTATATAGATACGCTATATCACCCTCATAATTCAGTATTGGTTGTAGCGGGAGGCTTGGATTCGAAGACTGATTATAAGAAGATCATAGAGGAGAAATTTGGAGAATGGAAAGGCGGAAAGAATGCTACGTTTGAGCCGGTGAAAGAAAATCAGACCAAGCCCGGAATCTTAATTAAGTATAAAAAAACAGAGCAGACTCACTTCTGTCTTGGTTTCAGAGCATATTCTTCAAAGGACAAGCGGAAACATGCAGCAGGTATACTCGCGGCGATTTTAGGAGGGGGAATGTCTTCGAGATTGTTCATTGAGGTAAGGGAGAGAAGGGGGCTTTGTTATTACATTTCTACCGGTCGTGAGGCTTACAATGACGTTGGCAATTTTGTGACCCATGCAGGAGTTACCAATAATCTTGATAAGACCAAAGAAGCCATAAGTGTCACTCTTGAGGAGCATAAAAAAATGGTAGCAGGGGACATTAAGAAAGAAGAATTATTTAAGGCAAAAGAGCTTTTGAAAGGGCGGCTACTTCTTTCTCTTGAAGACTCTCAAAACGTCTCTACATTTTTCGGAACACGTTTGCTTTTAGACGGCGATTTGATTTCGCCGGAAGAACTTGTAAAAAAAGTGGATGCCGTACAGATTGAAGAAATAGTTGACGTGGCAAAAGACATATTTAAACCCGAAAAGATAAACCTGGCTCTCATTGGTCCGTTTAAAGACGGCGACATTACTGCAAAAGATTTGGCATTTTGACTTTTAATCTCATAGATTATATTCTTTCCATATGTTTGCTCCCTTCCTTTTTATTCTTGGACTTGCCATAGGCTCCTTTCTGAATGTTTGTATTGACCGGTTATCAAAAAATAAGAGTTTAATGGGCCGCTCGCAATGCGACTTTTGTAAAAAGAAACTTCAAGCCAGGGATTTAATTCCGGTAGCTTCTTTTTTCCTCTTAAAAAGAAGATGTAGACATTGCAAAAAGAAACTCTCCTGGTATTATCCTCTTATTGAACTTCTTACGGCTTTTGCATTTATTTTAATATGGACTTATATACCGGCCCAAAACGATACAGTAAGACTTGTATATCTGGGAATTTTCACCATGTTTGTGGGTATTTTTTTTGCAGATCTGAAGTACCAAATAATTCCTGATGAATTTCAAGTAGCGCTACTATTGTTTGGAGCTGCCCTGTTTTACCTTACAGGCGCCAGCCTAAATGGACTTAGTGGATTGGTTATAAACGGTTTAGTTGTAATGGCGCCTATGTATCTGCTCTATCTTATAACTGATGGTAAAGGTTTGGGGTTTGGCGATGTTAAACTTTCCTTTGTTATAGGGTTTCTCTTCGGTATAGTTGGCGGATTTATAGCTTTATATATCGGATTTGTGCTGGGTGCTATCGTAGGAGTTCTTCTTCTCTTTTTAGGCAAGAAGAAATGGAAGAGTAAGATTGCCTTTGGCCCTTTTCTAGTTTTGGGATCTATTGGAATCCTGATTTTTGGCCACAACTTGATCGCAATTGCTACGAAACTATATCCTTTTTAAGCTACAAAAACGCAACAGTTTATATTACAATAATAGAAATATGGAAAAGACACTGATCGTATTAAAGCCGGATGCCGTTCTCCGCGGTCTTACTGGGGAGCTCCTTAGCCGTTTCGAACGGGCAGGATTGAAGCTGGTTGCAGCAAAGATGGTATCGGTAGATCAAGAGCTTGCGAAGAAACATTATCCGGAAAGTAGAGAAGAATGGTTGAAGCTTCTAGGTCACAAAACCCTCGATAACTATAAAGAACTGAAGAAAGATACTAAAAAAGAAATGGGTACAGACGACCCGCTAGAACTAGGCAAAATGGTACGAGGATGGCTTTTAGACTACATTTCATCCGGTCCGGTATTTGCGGCAGTCTTGCAGGGACCTCATGCCGTCGAATTAGTGCGGAAAATAACCGGTCATACGCTTCCGTTCAAAGCAGATCCCGGTACGATCAGAGGAGATTTTTCTTTTGATTCTTCTCATTTAGCAAATACGGGAAAACGCGCCATCAAGAATCTCATTCATGCCTCAGGAAATCTTGAAGAAGCTGAATATGAAATTCCTCTATGGTTTTCAAAAGAGGAGATCTGTAGCTACGAACGCTCCGAAGAAAGAGCAATGAAATAATCTATTCTTTCTCTACCACGTAAGTCCAGGGGTTTTTATCTTCATGAACCGTTTTATCATCCTTTGTTTTTGCCGTTAATCGCGTCCCTGATAAAAGATAGTTTGAGTCGTCTGTAAGCTTTATTTTATATCCGATCGTAATCGTTTCGTCCTTCTTAGCCGAGACATTCCACGTAAGTTTCTTCGTCGAGGTTTTAAATTTGTTCTTTATCGATAGACTTTCCAGAGGATCCAGTTTCCCAAGGTATCCATTATTGAGATCGGGATTATTAAGCTCTATTCCAAAGTGAAGATGGGGACCGGTAGAAAGACCGGTATTTCCAGAGAGACCTACAATGTCTCCCTTCTTTATTCTGTCTCCGGGTTTAACTTTTTGACTACTCAAGTGACCATAATAGCTTTTTCCCCAATTGTGTTGAACAACAATAGTGACCCCATACGCAACTGCATGATCAGGTATTTCAGTTACCTCACCGTCATCAACGCTGATGATTTCTGTTGCGGGTGGAACTGCAAAATCTACTCCGTCATGAGCCTTTACGCCGTATGCACGATACGCTTCCAAAAGATGGGTTTCTGCGTCTGGTTCTTCACTGAAATGTTGAGTGATTGGATAGTCGCCATTGAAGGGTAACGCAAGGGTCATAGTTGATTGACCGTTGCTTAAAGCGTCTGGATTTCTCACGTCTGCAGTATTTAGGTCAGAGGGATTTAGACTGTCGGGAAGCTCTTCGGTTAAAAAGCCGTCAAAGTCCTCATTGGCTACGAGCGTTATCTTTATTGCATATTCGTTATCTTTCTTCACGAACGTTGGAGCTTCTCTCTTTGTCTCCATGGCAAGGGAGCTTACTACATCAAAAGCTGATACCAATTCTTGTCCTGAATCTTCATCTTTTATCTTGAGAATATATGCGCCAATATTTTCCGTTTGAAAAATATTTTCGTATGCATTTGGTTTTTCTTGCGAACATTCTCCGGGTCGAGGAGAGGGGTGCTTTTTTTCTTCATTAGTGATGATGTTTATCAGTTGAGCTTCGCGATCTTTTTCACAGGAAATTAAACCGTCTTGAGAAAATAAAACGACATCATTTCTTCCGACCTGTCCTTGTTTTAAAACTGACTCGCGTTGATTTGCAATAGTTAATCCCCAAAAAACATCTTCATCTACTAATTTTGTTTCCCCATCATTTATTAGAAGATGGTACTTCCCGGGACGTATATTTTTGGGAATTTCAATATCCAGCACTTTCCCATCGCGATCCCGCAATACGCCCTGAAATTCAATTTCCTCCCCTTTTATATTGGTTAGCTTCACGCTTAACGCTTTTGGATCCCCGTCGTAAGAAAGAGAAATATTTTCCCAAGGGGAAAACGACTTTTTCTTTAAAGAAAGCTTAGGTGAAAAAGTATTCGAAAGACTGCTGGTAGGCTCTAAAGTAGGGACGTACTGAGCAAAAGAATAGCTTGCTAAAAGAAGCAATGCAAAAGCAATTACCGCGGCACTTTTAAACACCTTTCTCATGTATATCCTATAATCATTATGAGGAAGTTTTATCCCTTTGTCAAGCCTCAAATCGAATTCTTACAAAAACACAAAATCTGGGGAGTGCTATTTCTTTTACCACCCATATAACCGTTAATTATGACTTTGTTATAATTAGGGGGAGCCGCTATAGCTCAACGGATACCCGCCTTCGTTCTCAATTGAGAACTACGGCAGGGCAAGGAGCAATAGTCCCTGTAGTTCAATGGATAGAATAGGCCCGTCCTAAGGGTTAGATGTGGGTTCGATTCCTGCCAGGGACGCAAACTGCTGGAGTTTAACCTGTCCCTCGAAGCCTTAGCGAAGGATGGTTCTCTCTAGCGGCACCACTCACATGAAAAAAAACCCCCGGTCAAAAAAAGATTCAGAGTTCCGCAGAATTTTAATTTTGCGCACCATAGGTAATTTTCTTGTACTTTCCACCCTTTTTGTTATAGCAAAGACATTTTATCTTCCCGTCAGGGAGGAAGTCAGATATGTTTTAGACTCGGTTTCAAACAAAAGATATGTTGTAGGCGGACCGGAGATTTCAGATGATCCTGAAAAAGGAGGTCTTGCGAAACTATTTCAATCAAATGCGGTTGAGATCCTAACTCCTGAAGACCCGGAGTTCAGCATAGTGGTTCCCAAGATAGGTGCCAATGCTCGTATTTTGCCCAACATTGATGCTTCACGTGAAGACATCTATCTTCCTGCCCTTGAGGAAGGAGTTGCTCATACTTCAGGTACGGTTTTTCCCGGTGAAAAAGGTCACATTTTCCTTTTTGCCCACTCCACTGATTATTTTTGGAATGTAGGATCGTATAATGCAGTTTTTTATCTCCTTTATAAATTAGAAAGAGGAGATAAGGTAAATCTTTTTTATAAAGGGCAAAGATATGTCTATCAAGTTATTGGTAAGACCGTCGTTGATCCCCAAGAGGTGCACTACTTGACCCGTAAAACTACGAGAGAATTCTTAACGCTCCAAACCTGTTGGCCTCCGGGAACTACTCTGAGGCGGATGCTTGTATTTGCTACGCGAGTGAGAGAATGATTAGCGGATGCCTACCTCGTAGACATCGGGAAATTTATTAAACTGCGGATTAAGGTTGGCGAGAATAAGAATTTTCCCATCCGAAGTCGTCGTAAAAAAGTCTTTTTCAATAGGGCCGGAGTAAACAATTTGCTTACTTTGACCATCATATAAGATTATTGCAATTCGGTGGCCTTCATTAAATACCAGGCGCTTTGAATCGACATACCATAAAAATGAAGGCGATTTTTCGTCTCCTACGTTGAAGTTTTTGTCCTCCCTTTTATCGTAGACGTAGACTTTTCCTTTTTTAATATTCCGTTGTTCGGGGGTCTGATTTGAAGCTATGAGAGGAGGATCTATCACTAAAGGAAGCTTTACATCATTTTTTGCTCTGTAAAGAACCTTTGTCTGGTCAGGAGAAAACGACACGACATTAAATGAATCCGAAGCTATTTTTCGTATATCTCTCGGTAGAATTTCAATAAGTTTTTTGGTTTCCTTAACTCGTTCTTCCTGCCATGCGTTTATAAGCGTATTTTTTGAGGCACTTACGTCAAAAGGTTCCTGATTCTCTGCGTCCAAGGAAAGGAGATATGACACAGGACTTCCGTCTAAAAGCTCAAATTCGAAGATAGCCTGCTTGTAGTCATAGGAGAAATAAATTTTTGTCTTTTGAAAATCTGCATCAAAAGGAAGTTTACTCTTCAAGATTAGAGTTTTTAAAGGTGGGAAGAAATTAAGCGTCTTTCTTCCAGCCTCAAAAAGATAAATTCCGTCTTTTTCTACATCTCCATTGCTGGCAAAAAGAAGAAGGTTGTCTGAACGGTCTATTGCAACGGCACGTGAAACTCCAAGGTTGGTTATGGGAGAGAGTGAAGGGTTAACAGGGAATAGAATTGGATCAACTGCCTCGACGAGCTCGCCTTTAAGAACAACTTTCTTAGTGTAGCTTGTATATCCATCTTTTTTAATCTCAACATCATAAGTGCCGGGAGCTAGTTCAATATTAAGATCAGTTGCGCCGCGCAGCTGTCCGTTTATATAAATCTTCGCGGCTTTCGGCAAAGAAGATATGGCAAGAATTCCTGTTGGGGAAAGGGACTTCTTAGTAAAATCGAGTCTATAACCCCGGGCCATTGCAATGAGGGCGAGGACTACAAACAAAAAAAGCCCTGTTAATAGGACGCGGAGCGTTAAGAGCCAGAATTTATTCATTTTGATGCTGTTAATATATATTTTGATACATTTATTTTTTACTCTTTTGTCTTGGAATCGAGTATATTATACAATATACTCCATATGTTTTTTCGTAAGAAGGTGGGCATAGATTTAGGAACCGCAAATACTTTAGTGTATGTCGCGGGTGAAGGAGTAGTAGTGAATGAACCGACGGTGGTGGCATATTCTTTGGAGGACCGACGCATACTCGCAGTAGGCGACGAGGCGAGGGAAATGTTGGGAAGAACTCCCGGATCGATCGTCACAACAAGACCGATGCGTGAGGGGGTTATTGCCGATTACACGACTACCGCTGCAATGATTACGTACTTTCTTAAAAAAGCTTTAAAGGGAAGAATTTTTTGGCCGGAGGTCATGATATCTATACCGGGCGGTGCGTCGCAAGTAGAGAAACGGGCTGTTGTAGCAGCTTGCAAGCAAGCGGGTGCTTCTGATGTTTATCTAATTGAAGAGCCTTTGGCCGCTGCAATCGGAGCAAAAATCCCCATCTCTCACGCCTCAGGACATATGATTGTAAACTCCGGAGGAGGCACGGCAGAAATAGCAGTGATCTCGCTTGGACAACTTGTTTCATATAAAACCGTGCGTACGGCAGGAACAAAAATTGATGAAGCTATAATTCTTCATCTGAGAAAAAAACACAATCTCATCGTGGGAGAGCGAACAGCCGAAGAAGTTAAATTCCGCATCGGATCAGCTTTAATTGAAGAGAAAGAAGACTATGTGGAAAGAGTAATGGAGGTAAAAGGAAGAGATTTTCAAACCGGATTGCCTAAAATTATCGAGGTAGGAGAGAAATCTATCAACGAAGGCATTCAAAAACCCTTAAAGCAAATCCTCGAGGGCATAAAAGAAGTGTTGTCTTTAACTCCTCCCGAGTTATCAGCAGACATTGTTGACAAGGGAATCGTTCTTTCTGGCGGCAGCTCGCTTTTAACCAACCTGGACCGGTTTATTACCTACTATACGGGGGTTTCGGCTTTCGTAGTGGACGATCCGCTATACTGCGTGATCCGTGGAGTAGGTACCGGGATCGAAAATCTGGATCGATTCAGGGAAGCAATACGGTAATAAAACCTATAATAATTTAGGATGAATTTGGGATGGAAAAAATACTTAAGAAAGTCTGCAGAAAATTGATTTTATACTATACTTATAGTATATATACAAGTAAAATAGTTAAAATAACCCTTTAAGTGAATGTAGCAACTTTTTCAAGTTTAAAAACGAAGTTCATAAAAGTTATACAAAAAAGAACATTTTTATTAAATCTCTATAAATAGCCATAACTTGTAATAAAATTTTAAATTTTATGAAAAATAAAATTCTCGGAATAGAAGTAGGAA
>CAYGGJ010000026.1:0-12726 GCA_964349415.1 uncultured Gammaproteobacteria bacterium
CACAAGTCTTTTTCTCAAACTTCGCAAAAAGAGATAGAAGCACTTATTCCAAAACTTCCTCAGGTCTTTGACAAAATTGACGACGTCATTAAAACCGCACCACTTGCACCACTTCAAAGATTTGTCAAAAATCAAACCCCACCTTTTCACATACTATTTGCAATTATTAAAGCTGAAGGAGCTAAAGCAGAACAATTCTTATCACACAAGAATTATCTTTGGGCTGATATAGATAAAATATGCCGTCAGAAATATGCTCAAACAAAAAACAGACTTACATCACTTGCCGTCAAGGCAATCATCTATATCTTTGTAACTAAGATGATCTTTGCGCTCATTTTAGAATATCCTGTATCCCTTGCCCTCTATAACGAAGTAAACTACACGTCGCTTGCCATAAACTCTCTTTTCCCGCCTTTTCTCATGTTTCTCATTATTGCCTTTACCAGACTTCCTAATGAAAAAAATACCAGGAAAATCTACGGGAGAGTGATGGAGATTATCGATGCCGACCAGTCTTTTGAAACCACAATCTCTTTCGTGGCAAAAAAAGCAGTTCAAAAAAGACCCTTGCTTATATTTTTCTTTACCGTTTTTTACCTTTTTACGTTTTATGCAACCTTTAATCTACTTCATATTATTCTGAAATCAATCGGCTTCAATGCAATCAGCCAGATTATTTTTGTATTTTTTGTCAGCTTGGTTGCTTTTTTTGGATACCGTATTTCTCAGGTGGCGAAAGAGTATAAGCTGAGAGAGAAGGAGCATTTCTTTACTCCATTTTTGGACTTTTTCTTTTTGCCATTTTTATCCGTGGGAAAATTCTTCAGCACCAATCTCGCCCGTCTAAATTTCTTTGGTTTTCTTTTCGATTTCTTTTTCGAGACTCCTTTTAAAATAGTGGTCGAAGTAATCGAGGAGTGGGTCTCGTTTGCAAGAAATAAAAGAGAAGAGATAGTCTAGTTGAGACGCGATATTTTAGCTCCCTCGTCTACGCAGGCTTGTGAACGATTGCTTGTTAATTCCATATCTTTAGCCGGCACTGCCTGTACAACAAAGCGCATAGAGTCGGCAAATCCTATACACGTATACAAGGTCAGCATCTCAGAATCGGTTGGATTAAGAATGCTCACGTCATTTGGATAAATCGTTTTTTTGGTTTTTACAATATATGAATATAGTCCTCTGTCTTTTGTCTTGACGATAATAAAGTCTCCTTCTTTGACATTAGATAAATTTCCAAGCTGATCTACTGAATTATGACCGTATACAACGATGTTGCCTGAAGCTCCTGGTTTTGAAGAGGATGACAGGTGGGAAGCGCCGTTTTTACTTATTTCCCACATTCCATTTCTTATAAAAGTCTGCTCGACAGGCAGAGAAGAAGTAATGCTGGGTATAACTATGCCCACAGGTATAGTCTTTTCCTCCATGCAGGAATTTTGAACCGGCCGAGAAAATAAGAGAGTGTTAGCTGTGAAATTATAGAGCTTATAGCTGAGTGAAATGACGATAAAGATCATTCCAAGGAATGCAAAAAGCTTTTGGAGATTGTGCTTCTGTTTCTTTTTGTTACGTTTTTTTGAAAGAGTTTTTTTACGTGTAAGTTTTTTTCTTTTAGAATAATTTCGCTTTTTTTGAGGCATATTCCGCACCAAGAGCTAAAAATGCTATCCCGGCTGCGAGCAATGTATTCATTAAGTTCTCGGTAAATGTTCCTGTGGGTGCAAGAGCAGCCGCAGGAGCTGGTTGTCCTCCTCGAGGAGTCAGACCGTCTGAAACGTGTCCGCCACCGCCTCCGCCACCGCCTCCGGTTCCACCACCGGGCGTTAGTGTCGCAGAAGGTGTTGAGGTAGGAGTAATTTCACCAGTTGGGGTAGGAGTAATTTCACTACATGCACCGGGATGATCTCCAGCGTGCAAAGGATTTCCTGAAGCATTTACGTGACCTGCCTGTTCAAGCGCCTGTTGAGGGAGGTTCAAAGTTTGACAGTTTCCATTTGGTTCACAGTGACACCAAAGAACTTTGTCTTCATCCAGCGTATCAGTAGGGGTTGGGGTAAGAGTATTTGTAGGAGTGGTTCCATTGTCTGTACAAGGTCCATCCGTATCAAAAGTTGATCCACTGTGGGGTGTTCCTAAGTGACCGTTGTAACTTTGTACGTTGGCAAAGTCAAGAGTTACGTTATTTCCAGGAGTGTGATGACAAATAGTTTTATATGGAGGAGGGGGGACTGCAAACACATTTCTTACCACCAAGACTGCGAGAGCTGCTATAAGTACTACAAGCACTTTTTTCATATCAGACCCGTAGTATATACTACCCGACAGGATTTGTCAATATCAGACTGTTGTAATAGGGAGAAGTCTATTTCTTGAGGCTATTTTGATCCCCGATAGTATTTGTTAAAGTAGCGATTTTATTCTAATTTAAGGGAGTTTGCGATTTCTTCGGCTATAAATTTATGACCTTCGACGCCCGGATGAATTCCATCGTGAGTATCAACCAGTTCGCGCTTTCCCTCTTTTAAGGAGCCCTCTTTCAAGCTCTTATGATATGCGTCAATTACCGGCACGTTCAGGGTCTTTCCCAAACTAATCGTAGCCTCAAGTTGCTCTACGATATAACCTGAGTGCTTAAAAGAAGTATCTTCATCCCAATTGGCTCCACCCGGACCCTTACCGAAAGTTCTTCTAAGCGGAGCTGTCTCTGCCAGTAAATAAACATCAGCGTCTCTCTTCTTTTGTGCCTCCTTGACAATTTGAGTGAGATTTAACCAGTGTTTGTCTTTATTATGAGGACTGAATGGATTATAGGCAAAAGATCCGATTATAATTACGTCTTCTTCAATTTTAGATATAGCGGGAAAATTTCTGTCTTTATATTTGAAGTCTTCATTAAACCGCTTTAATCCGTCCTCGGCATTTTGAGCACCTATACCGTAGTTATATAAAAAGAAGGTAGTATCGGGATATTTCTCTTTTAGAGCGCCCTCAAGATATTCCAGTCTTTCACCCATTGTGTCAACCATAGAATCCCCAAAGACAGCAATAGTGTAATAAGATTTTGAAAGTTTTTTTGTAGGTGTCGGCGTAGGCGTATTCTCCGGGACGTCAACAGCAGATGGAGGATTTGCCTGAGAAGTAACTGCATCATCAGTCATTACGCCTTGGATTTGACCGTAGATTATCTGCGCAATCTTTGGCTCACGGCGGTTGGTCGCCATAACTACTACATTTATCAACAGCGTTGCAAATCCTATAAGAAAACCTACCAAAACAATCAGGGCGGAGGTTCTTCTTTTCTCAAGATGGCGCAAGAAAGAACGGTGCTGGCGGCGTGCTTTGTGATGTTTGAGGTATACGACGGCCATCTTATTAAAAAGTTTAAGCAAAATTACAGCGTACTGCAAGCCTAAATCAATTTCCGCTTGACAGGTGAACGATCGTTCACTAAAGTATTATTATGCCGGATAACAAAAGACTTGAAAGTCTAAAGAAATTTTTCAAAAAAAACCGCAGATTACCTTCTTACCGTGAGATGCTGGATCTGTTTAATTTATCCTCCAAAAATGCCGTTTTCAAACTCATTAATGCGTGGGTATCTGAAGGCTTTCTTCAAAAAGATGGCGGAAAACTTGCTCCAAGCTCTAATTTTTTTGCTCTTCCACTTCTGGGAATGGTAAAAGCCGGTTTTCCCATACTTTCGGAGGAAGATAGAAAATATCTTACGCTGGATGATTATCTTATAGAAAATCCCGTCTCCTCATTTCTCCTAACCGTTTCCGGTGATTCTCTGATAGAAATCGGTATTTTTGACGGAGACCTTGTGGTAATTGAAAAGCGGAAAGACGCAACTACGGGAGAGATCGTGCTTGCTGAAATAGATAGAGAGTGGACCTTGAAAATTTTACGACGGTCTCAAAATAAACTATATCTAGAATCGGCAAATGTAAAATATCCACCTTTCTTTCCGGAGAACGAACTGAAGATACACGGCATAGTAAAGGCAGTTATACGCAAGCTTCACAATTAGTTGAGAGGATCTGGAGCGTTTTGAGTATTAAGGACGTTTAAAGGAAGCTAATTTTTACTCAAAACTCTCTAAATCCTTTGAACGTCCAAGACTTTGTATGTTTCAGGTAAGATCTTGGCCCAATGCCATTGCCCATATAGACGGAGATGCTTTTTTTGCATCAGTCGTCCAGGCAGAATACCCCTCATTAAAAGGGAAACCTCTTGTCACAGGATCTGAACGCGGTATTGCTACTGCCGTCTCCTATGAAGCGCGCAAACTAGGAATAAAGAGAGGACTCCCTATTTTCAAACTCAAGCAACAATTTCCAAGCTGCGTCATCATGGAATCAGATTACCGTCTTTACAGTGTCTACGCTACCGAAATGTTTAAGATCCTCCGGGAATTTTCACCATGGGTGGAAGAGTACTCGATCGACGAGGCATTTGTAGATCTAAAAGGTATGAGATATGCCTTTAGAACAAGTTATGGAGAGATAGCACGCCAGGCAAAACAAAGAATTGAAGAAAAGTTAGGGATCACTGTATCTGTTGGAGTTTCTCTCAATAAGTCTTTGGCAAAACTTGCTTCGGGATTAAACAGACCTTCTGCCCTCGGTGTATTCAGCGGAAAAGAGATTAAGGACTTACTAATTCAAACTCCTATCGAGAATGTATGGGGCATAGGATCACAAACATCTGCATACCTCAAAAAACATAATGTTTATTCGGCTTATGACTTCGCAACCCGTACGGAACAGTTCGTCTCCTATCTCGCCAAACCCCATAAAGAGATCTGGAAAGAACTACAGGGAGAAAGGGTTTTCGAGCTTGATCCTGATCCGAAAAACGAATACAAAAGCATGCTCTCCTCACGCACGTTTCCCAAACCAACCACTAATAAAGAATTCTTGTGGTCTAAGATTTTAGCTCATGCCGAATATGTCTTTTTAAGAGCCCGGAAGTTTGGCTATGTAGTGGGCAAGATTCATATCTTCCTTAAGAATCAGCAGTTTAAATATTTTACCCACATGGTCATCCCTTATGAAAAAGCTGCTTATCCTATTGAAGTACGTGAGGAGATGCGCAAGGCTTTTGAAGCTATTTATAGAAAAGGGGAGCTTTACCGGACTTCAGGATGCACTGTCTCTGATTTGGTAAAGGCTAACGCTTCCCAGTTGTCTTTATTCCATAGCACTACTCCTACCCAGGAAAAGCTAAAAAAGATCTACCCTCTCTACGAAAACCGGAAAATCAACTTCGGAGGCTCGCTTTTTGAGGCATAAATAGCCTTGAAATTAAGCCTATAATAGTGGTATAATAATCCATGAGTAAAGAGGTCGTCAGAGCTCTATTTCCACAGGGAACAGTCCGCGTCCACTCGGAACACCAAATCAATACCCACCAGGGAAGGGAGGAAATTGCTGAAAAAACCCGTACTCTTAATGACTCCCGATTCCTCAATTCTAAATTCTTCAATTCAGACTCCCCTCAAGTCTTAACTACGATAGAAGCGCCACGAGAACAAGGCTTAGTCTCCGTTATAGATCCTCTTGGCCAATATTATCCGGACTCGGTTATGATCATGGCGGCAACACCCCATATGATGGAAGATGAAACTGTTGGCACATATCATGTATATGACATGCCTGTAGAAATGCAGAGATTGTATTGGGCAATAGTAAGAGAAACGCTCCGCTTTAATCCCGGTGCAAGATACGTTGAGAATGCAGCCATCACATACTCAAACGAGCAATATAGAACGCCACGTACCATTGGATTACCACACGGACAGATAGGACAGATCGGGGCGGAATTAGTTCAACCTACCCGCGACGGTGAAAGTCTTGATACGCCCGAATCTCAGAGAGAAATCGAGGCTCTGAGAAATGATCCCCGTGCAAAACAAGCTCTCGTTGACATCAACAAGATTCTTAAAAAAAGCTTACTGAGCGGTCGTGGTTTCGGAAGAGGTTTTAGAGTATATCCCCGAAACGACATGGATACACTTCCGCTGGGATACTCTCTTGCAATTCCCGGTAATCCTACTGACCCGAACTTTACGTTTATTATGGAAACCAATCACCGCGCTTATGAAGAGGTGATGAGAGATCTGTTCGAAGAGACCTCACCTGATGAATCATCCGGCGCAGTTCCACAACCTTCTTATAGATTATACGTGGAGGAAATTGACCCCGTAAATCACCAGGGAACAATTATTACTCTTTCTCCTATGATCTTCTGGCATGGTGGTGTTAACGAAGCAGGTGGGATGCTCATGGACAGAGCTCCGCACTATGACGACTTTACGTCGGCGCAAGAACGTTCTGATTTTTTAACAAAACACACAAAACACATGAAAGAAAAATTTACTTCGGTTACTACAAAAGGTCTAAAATAAGAGTTGACCAGCCGAAATTTACTCTCCTGTATCCCTGACCTGTCTCTGGATTGTAGTATTCCCTAAATCCGTGTTCTGTGATCATCCGGTTCATGGCGTCTATGATTTTGTCTGCAATATCATCATACCCATGCCTTCTCAAGCCCTTGACTACAAACCAGTTTGTTGCAATCCAAGTAGGACCTCTCCATAGTAATTTTGCCTTGTGTAAGGGAGTATCCTCGGGATTATAGTAGGGTTCGCTTCTTGCCACAGTGGGCACCGGATACTTTGTCCAAAACTCCGCTTTATTAAGCAAATGCTTATTTATCAGCTTTTCAAGTTTTTCGCCCTTGAGATTTTTTAAAAATAGGGGGGCCAGGCTTGCCACAGTTTTTACACGGGCATATTTTTCGTCTTTGGTAAATAAAGAATAGAAAATCTCATCTTCTTTGTGCCAGCATTTTTCAATAATTGCTTCCTCGGAAGCATTTGCAACCATTTCAAAATATGTTGCTTCTTCTTTATTTCCTATTTCTTTAAAAAGACGTGAGAGAGAGCGGGATGCTTCTGCAAAAACACAGTTAAACAGCAATTCCTCCACATTAAAGTAATCTTTCTTTAGAATAATCTTGTTATTGTAGTTGTGGTAATAGTTTCTTAGATCTGTTTTACGAAATGCCCAATGGAGCCGTACAGTGTCTTCTCCCAGAAAACCGACCACATATTGAAAGATTGGCAGTTCGTCCATGCCGGATTCGTTAGGAGAGATTATGGAGATCAATTTATCTCCGTCTTCATCCCGGTTTGAAAGCAGCCACCGATGGTGACTCGCAAGCTTAGGTAAGACTTCCTTTAGGAATTCTTTATCCTTATCTTTTTCATAAATTTCTTCTACCGAAATTCCGAGAACGGGCGGCTGAGTAATAGCGGTAGTATGTGGACGGGGGGAACGCTTACTTTCTATATATGCCCAATGAGGAAGCACTTTCTTTTTTCCCCAAAAAATTACGTGGGGAATGAATCCGTCTTCCCACTGCCCAAGAAGAAATGTCCGGATTTCCTTTTTAGCCCGCTCTGTATCAAAATGCGAAAGTGCGATTGCATGAAACCCAGTATCCCAAAGCCATTGATAGGTGTATTCTCTGTCTGCCGGAGCTATAAACTCATACTCTGCGTTTTTCCATTTAGAAAATCCTTTAAAAGTATTATTGTCAAAGAGAGTTTTTGCTTTTTTAATAACTTCTTTTTTTAGTTCCGCTCTTGTTTGTTTCTTATCGTTTTTCTTACGCATTGTGAGCCTGCAGGGACTCGAACCCTGAACCTAGCGGTTAAGAGCCGCTCGCTCTGCCAATTGAGCTACAGGCCCGCTCAAGGATTCATTATAACAATTTGACTTATGCAATTCACACCTTTTATACTGATTTGATGAATTTGTCAAATTTGAGCGCTCAACAAATTCTTGTTGGAGCTATCATTCTTACAATCTGGGAGCTGTCATGGAAGGGATTTGCTCTATGGAAAGCAGCGAGAAATAATCATAGAAATTGGTTTATTTTCCTGCTGATAGTAAATACCATTGGAATTATTCCGATACTGTACCTATCTTTCTTTAGTAAGAAAAAATCCTGAAAGAACTTGCGTGGTGCGCCCGGAGGGAGTCGAACCCCCAACCTTGTGGTCCGAAGCCACACGCTCTATCCATTGAGCTACAGGCGCTTGATTAACTCCAGTATATTATACTATAGTATTCACTTATGCTCGTACCGGCCCTCTATATCCTACTCCTCTTTGTTGAACTTTTATTTGCCTTTTCTATCTTTATTTACATAGTTTCTCTTTTATATTCCTCCTTTAAGGGAGCCCCGTATGTTCCCACAAAAAAGGACCGGGTCCTAGAGCTTCTTAAAAACGCCCGTTTAAAAAAAGGCCAAAAAATTTTAGAATTGGGCTGCGGTGACGGAAGAGTGGTGAGAACCGCGGTTGAGTTTTTTCAGATGAAAGGAGTGGGAATTGACGTGAACCGTCTTCTCGTATGGATTGCCCGGTTCAAACATCGTAAGCTTAAGAAAAATTTAACCTTCCATGCGGATAATGTATTTAAGACTCCTTTGTCCGGTTATGACGTAATCTATGTTTTTTTAATGCCTGAGATGTTGATTAAACTTAAAGAAAAATTTACAAAGGAGTGTGGACGTGGAACTTTAATTATTTCACACGGCTTTAAAATAGAGGGTTGGGACGGGAAGATAAATCACACTCTAGTCCGAAAACCGTTTCCCACTTATTATTACCGGGTTTGACAAGATTTTACAGATTTTTTATAGTTATATAGTATGAAAAAAAGAAAGCTTATATGGCTTTTTTCCTTCCTGATACTTTTCATACTAAACGTCTATACGGTTACTTCCTATATAAACAAGGTCCGAAGAGTCGAGGCAGCAAACAGAGTTCTTGATGAAATCTCTCAGTATCAGGAATTTTCTAATTCTGCACAGGTCCAACCTCGGGGATATGAAACGGATGTACAACTGGCCGACGGGAGATCTGCAAACTTAAAGCTTTTTTTTAGAAAATATAATTCGCCGCTCTACGATCATGCAGATTTTATTGTAAAAACAGCAGATAAATACCAATTTGATTACCGCCTTCTTCCGGCAATCGCCATGATTGAATCGGGCCTCTGTCGCCAAATTCCTTCCAACTCACATAACTGTTGGGGGTGGGGTATTTACGGAAATACGGTAACGAGATTTGATTCGTATGAAGATGCCATTGAAACGGTTTCCCGGGGACTGCGAAAAAACTATTTAGACAGAGGAATGACGACTGCAAGCCAAATCATGGCCAGTTATGCGCCATCTTCCACAAGCTGGGCTAATAATGTAAATACTTTCCTGAAAGTATTGGAGTAATTATTGGACTGAGCGGGAAGTCTGAAGTTCTTGGGAAAGTGAATACTGCGTACCTTTTTTCTTCGTAAGCGACATAAATGCAGAGCCTCTTTTCTTTCTCTTTGAAGTCATAGCGTCAAGCCACGTGCGGGATTCACCAATCTTAAGACGGATAGACTGTACGAGTTTTATAAGAATCTCCATAAATCTAATGTGATAAACACCCGGCTTTTCAGGTAGGGGATTAATCACTGCTTTTTCAATCTCCGCAACATCTGCTCCCAACTCTGAAGTTGCCTTTTTTAGATTTGAAAGCTCTCCCTTGAGTTGATTTGCAAGCTCTGAGATCTCTCTTTTTACGATACTGTCTTCGTGGTATTCGCTGTAGTTAAATAATGACCGTGATTCTTTTTGTGTTTTTTGAGGTTTTTTTTCTTCCTGACGCTCCATGTACTGCTCCATCAAATCCATTTCTTCATCATGATTGCCGCCCATAAGACGATCAAAAATACCTCCTGAAGAAGTGTTTTTCAGGGTTTCGTATGGATTTTGTACAGGCTGCTTAGCCTTGCTTTTGGTCTTGGCGGACATGGCTCTATGTTACTACAGGCCTAATAGAAAATCAAGGGTCTTCTGTTTACGCAGAAGCGCAGCGTAAAAGTATGCATTTTGACGGGCCATCACCTTTTCTTTTTCATCTTTTATGGCGGAAAATAGTTTTTCCAATTCAACATTTTCTACCTGAATCTTCTCAAGTTCCGCAATCTCGTTTAAGAGGAACTCCATCTGATGGATCCCCTCGATTTCAGATCTGTATTGCTCACGCAATACATCAATTGTGAGATTTTTAGATTTCAAATAGGTATCCATGGTCATACCTAATTTTTGAACATCGTCAACTAGTCTCGTCAGTCTACCATTTAATTCTTCTTCAAGTATCAAATCGGATACTTCTACTTTGGAATTTTTTAACAGCTCGTTTAAGATGGCGTTAAGAAGTTCTTGATTGTGCTTTGCTTTTTGTTCATCTGAGGGCTCGGTCTTATCTTTTCCCGGCACCCAGATAGTATCCTTCTTTTTTTCCTGTTTTACTTTTTGGATTATTTTTTTGTAGTCTCCTATAGTCACTGTAGGTCGTTCTGCTACTGAAATCTTAATCTGCCAATCCTGACCTTCTTGCGCTTTTACCAACTCGACTTTTGGGGAAACAACCGGCTTTAACGATTCTTTCTTAACTACATCATCGTATAGTTTGGGTAGTAATGTCCGTATCAGTTCCTGATAAACAGAATCTTTTTGGAGATTTTTTTCAGCGATCTCTTTTGGAACCTTCCCCTTTCTAAATCCCTCAAGTTCAAGATTTTCGCGAAGTTTATCAAAAGCTTCTTTATATGAAGTCTCTATTATGTCTTTTGGAATTTCGACCGTTATTTCAACCGTTGACTTGGGAAGCTTCTTCAATGAATGTTTTATCATCTTACAATTGTAATTCAAGGTCGCTCAAATATAAACTGTTTTTTTCTTCCTCTCCTTCAAACTCAGAAATAAATCCACGAACACGCGATGCCCAGGTAGGACTTGAGGCGTATTTTGCTCCAATTTGCTCGAGGGTTTGTGCGCCATAATCAATATACCTCTCTTGGATTCCCGCGCCGACACTTTTTATGGCATGGTCCCAATCATTAAAATAAGCATAGCCACCATTCCAACCAAAAGGATTATATGAACCGGGCAGAATATAATGACCAAAACTTGACTCGAGGCCGGTGATAGCGGGCAAAAGATAACAATCTAGCTCATACTCATCACATGTATGTAAAAATGTGTCAACAGACGAAGCCATTGGAGAATTTCTCTTCTCAAGCACGGATTTAATAGCTCTTTTCTTCCTATTAGCCTCAAATACAAAGTCTCTATAGGATATCTTTTGTGCTACTGGACCATTTGAAATAGTACGCATGATTGCAGAGCTGCCTGCGCTGTGTTCGGAGGCTGATACCGGAAGTACCGAGAATAACAGAAACAATGTGACAAGAACCTTTCTTATCATAAAGTTGCGGTTATAAAAAAGATCCTAAAGCTCTTTCGAATTGGGAAAAAACCTTAGGATCTAAAAGTATTATAGCATACTATTATAGGACTGTCAAGACCATATATCTGAGATACCTATAGTTAATAAAGAGGTGCAAATTGAGGCTAAAAGGAAGCATTCTTTAGTTGCTTACTCTTTGATTTATGCTACTTCGGGCAGATCTTAATACGCTCTGAAGTTTCTCTATTGGAGTCATCTTTTTACACCTGTTTTTCAGTTCTTTTTCGTCTTCTTCGGCAGGGATTGTGATCTGAGAAGACTTCGGGTACATAATGGCTGACGGATTAGATACGTGATTAAGCCCTATGACGTGCCCAAATTCATGTTCTAGAGTATGAACAAGCTCTTCCTTGCTTGTATTGAAGTAGATGTCGATTTTGTTGTTTTGAGGGTCGTATAGTCCGGCCTCAGGCTTTCCCACCAAAACCGTATTCAGCGCTTCCTCAGTTTGATTTATCTTGTCTACCTGGCCGTTATAATCTCCTACATTAAGATTTAATTCAGAAGCCAGCGCATTTAAATCATCTGCCTCTTTCTGGAGTGCGGCCTCTTCTTCCTTCAATCTTTCATAGTCCTCCTTGGAGGCTCCTCCACGTGAATTTGACTCTTCGATCTGATCATTTAGCGCCTTAAGTCTGGCCTCAAAGGATGCCGATCTTCTTTTATATTCATCCATCTTTGATTCCAACGCGCTTTTGCTTTTAAGAGTCTCCTGTTCTGCATTCTGTATCTCGTCGGACAGAGATTGTCTCTCGTCAAAAACCAAATTTATCTTAAGTTCTGAGGCTGGATCATAGGCAAGCAGTTCTTTTCCAACCATATCGTTCCAGACACCTGCAGCGCGATCAATATCCGTTAAAAACTCTTCCTCGGAGAGGTTAAATTGCTTGTCCACATTACCCAATCTATAAGTAATGGTTCCGTCACAAACCGTTGGCAGATGGTAGAAAAAAAGATAGACCACGGCAACTGCCAAAATAACCGTATTTAATATTACATTTAATGGTCTCATAGAGTTATTATAAAACGCTGGGAAGAAGATGAGATTAGCTTTTTCTTTTCTTTTCCACGACTACAGTTCTTCGTGCACCTAAATACGCAATGAGCTCTGATAATGCGTATGAAATGAATGCGTATACCAAAAGCGCAAATAATGCAGAAAATTCAATCACAAAATTTCCGGAGAGGCGGGGGGCCGGAAATAATCCCTGAAAGGGCCCCAGAAGCGGAGTGCTGGTCTCATAAACCCACTGTGAAAAAGGGGTTAGGGAATTAGCGCCGAATAATTTTAGAATAATACGCAGTCCGATTACGAATTCAATAAAGCCGAAAATGGCGTTTGCCAA